>NZ_QSDP01000189.1:0-5216 GCF_003463685.1 Parabacteroides sp. AM58-2XD | reverse complement strand
TTAACAAACCAGCCCAGGGTTCTAACCCTGGGTTTATGAAAACCCGCTCCTGTCTTTCCGCCCTGTAGGGGCGGGACAAGATAAATATCAACCCTTTCAATCTTGTCGCACCCCTACAGGGTGCCTCAGAAAGAGAAGGATTCAAGGGGACCCAGGGTTAGAACCCTGGGCTAGTTTATTACAGGCCTACAGCCTGAAGACACCGTCGCTAATTGGTTCAATTCAATAATTAGCAGATAGCTCAATTTTTTCTATAAATGAATAATCGTTATGCCGAATTCTTTTTTCTTTTAGGAATATACAATATCAGGCGAATAGACTGGTCGTATGTGAAGTAACTCCATACCCATTCGATCAGCACCATCAGTTTGTTTTTGACACCCAGGATAGAACGGAGGTGTACCCCCATCCACACCATCCAGGCAATGAACCCTTGCAGCTTTAACTTTTTCAGGTCGGCCACCGCTTTATTGCGTCCAACGGTAGCCAGTGTTCCGAGATTTAGATAATGGAAGGCTTTCAATTCTTTGCCCGATTCCAGCCGTTTGAGGTTGTCGGCAAGCAGGTTACCTTGTTGGATTGCTACCTGGGCTACCTGTGGGTGGCCGTTCGGGTAGTCTTCCTCTGTCTGGAAGCAGACATCTCCGATAGCAAAAACGTTTGCCATTCCCGGCATCTGGTTAAATTCATTTACCGTTATTCGTCCGCCGCGGTTTAATGCCTCTTTATCAATATGTTCGAAATGGGTGGCGGTTACTCCGCTGACCCATACGAGTGTTTTGGTGGCGATGGTGGAGTTGTCGTCCAGTATCACTTTTCCGTCCTGATAGTCTGTAACACGGTTGTTGAGTATGATGTTTACTCCCATTCCTTTCAGGAATTTTTCTGCATTGGCTGATGCTTCGGGCGACATCACTCCGAGTAGCTGGGGAGAACCTTCCACCAGGTAGATGTGCATGTCCGACTGTTTCAGGTCCGGATAGTCCTTGGGCATAACGAATCTTTTCATCTCGGCCAATACGCCCGATATTTCAACGCCTGTTGCACCGCCACCGACTATAACTACGTTCATCAGTGCTTGCCGTTCCTCCGGGTCGGTACAGATTGTAGCCTTCTCGAAGTTTGAGAGTAGGGTATTCCTGAGTTCGAGAGCTTCCTGGATTGTCTTCATCGGCAAAGCCTTTTCTTCAATGGTCTTGTTGCCGAAGAAGTTGGTGATAGTTCCCGAAGCAATCACCAGATAATCGTAGGTTAATTCACCGATGGATGTTTCAATCAGATTGCGTTCGGCAATGATGGCTTTCACTTCCGCCATCCGGAAGTAGAAGTCTTTCTGCTTCTGGAATATCTTCCGGAAAGGAAATATGATTGAGCCCGGTTCCAGCCCGGACGATGCTACCTGATACAACAAAGGCGGGAACTGATGGAAATTGTTTTTGTCTATCAGGACAACCTGGAAATTACTCCCCTTCAGTTTATTGGCCAGCTTTAATCCGCCGAAGCCACCCCCTATGATGACTACGCGTTTCTTATTTGTTTTTGCGATGTTGAAGCCCATGATGTTCTATGTTACGTTTTATAATAGAACAATCGGAGACGGAATATGTTCGGATGGAATAGGGGGAAGGCCTTGATTTATAGGATAAGTTATCAGGAATTATGGCTTCTGAAACAAATACTGTTTAAATCCTTCCGTATAATCCGTGCGATAGTCTCCATTCTCATCCGCATAGATAAACATATATTCCAGTTCCGGATGCTGTTGTTGGATTTTGCGGGCTTCTTCGCGGCCCATGGCCATGAAGGCGGTAGCGTAAGCATCGGCGGTCATGCAGTCGGCGGCGATAACGGTTGCGCTTAGGACGGGCTGTCCGGCGGGAGAACCTGTTCTCGGGTCGATGGTATGGGCGTATTTCTTTCCGTCTTTGATGTAGAAGTTACGGTAGTCGCCGGAAGTGGCAAGGCCGTGGCGTCCGCATAACAGGAGGATCACCTGCAACTCTTTATTCGTGCCCATCGGATCATCGGATGGCCTGGTGATCCCGACGTGCCAGCATTCACCTTTAGGGTTGACGCCTTTGGCTGTCGTTTCACCACCTATATCGATCAGGTAGTTTTCGATGCCTTTACTGTCGAAGAGGCGGGCGATGACTTCGCAACAGCATCCGTCTCCCAAAGAGGAACAATTCAGCAGAAGGCGGGGATCGTCTTTGATAACCTTCCGTCCCTCCAAACGGACTTTCTGATAACCGACAAATGGACGTATGCTATCTATCATAGCCGGCGTAACACTGTCACTTTTACTGAATCCGAATCCCCAAAGATTAATAAACGGGGCACAGGTAATATCATAGATGCCATTGGTCTGTCCGGATACTTCCATCGCTTTATTGAAGACTTCGATGAAAAGATCATCGACCTCTATATCTTTGTTTTGGTTTACCTGGGAGATGACGGAGGTAGAATCAAACGGATTAAGGCAATGGTAGTAGCGTTGAAGTTCAGCACTGATTTCATCTTCCAGTGATTCGGTATATTCGAACTTGATTTGATAGGGAGTATGAAGCATGCCGGTTACTTCGTAATACTGTTTCTGTTTCGCACAACTGCTCAATAGATATAGAGTGAAAAAGGCAAGTAGGATAGAAGAGTGTTTCATTGTTTTCCGGGATGAATAATATAGGGAGAATTTACTCCTTTTTGCTTTGTTCTTTGTTTGGGGGGTATATGCTTGATATACATTGATTACAGTTTCCTCGTAGTTTCGTATTTAGGAACTGGCGTTTCTTAGGCGGGAAACGGTGACTTCCTATAGGTGACATAACCGACCTGCTCCCGTGTCAGGCACGGGGACAGGTTTTCTTTCAGGTTATAACCCCATCAATATCTTCTTCAATACTGTTTGTGCTGAGATTTCCCGGTTGGCTGCTTCGGGAATGACAATGCTTTGCGGGCTTTCGATCACGTCGTCGGTGACGATCATGTTACGGCGAACCGGCAGGCAGTGCATGAAATAAGCATTGTTGGTCAGCGCCATCTTTTCCGTATCGACAGTCCATGCACGGTCTTTGCTTAATACCTGGCCATAATTCGGGTCGGTATAGGCGGCCCAGTTCTTGGCATAGATGAAGTCGGCACCTTCGAAAGCCTTCTTTTGATCATATTCTACACGGGCATTGCCGACGAACTTCGGGTCGAGCTCGTAACCTCGGGGTGGGTGATGACAAATTCGTAATCGGTTGCATTCATCCATTCGGCGAAACTGTTGGGAACGGCCTGCGGTAAGGCTTTCGGATGAGGCGCCCAGGTCATAACCACCTTCGGACGGGCAGTCTTCTTGTATTCTTCAATCGTAATCAGGTCGGCGAAACTCTGCAACGGGTGGCGGGTAGCTGCTTCCATGCTGAATACCGGACGACCGGAGTATTGGATGAATTCGGAGATAATCTTTTCATTGTAATCGTCCGCCTTGTTTTCGAAACGGGCAAAAGAACGGACACCGATGATATCGCAGTAGCAACCCATGACAGGAATAGCCTCCAGCAAATGTTCGGGTTTGTCACCATCCATGATGACACCGCGTTCGGTTTCCAGTTTCCAGGCACCCTGGTTCACGTCGAGCACCATCGTGTTCATCCCCAGGTTCATCGCTGCCTTCTGGGTAGAGAGGCGGGTACGCAGACTGGAGTTGAAGAATATCATTAGCAGCGTCTTGTTCTTGCCAAGTTCTGTGAATTGAAAGCGGTCTTTCTTGATCTCGAATGCTTCGTTAAGCGCCTGCTTCAGGTCGCCTACATCTTGTACACAAGTGAAATGTCTCATGTTGTTTATCTATTTATATGAATGGCAAATGTAGTCAATTTAATTGAATGATAACATAGGCTACAAATGCTGTTTCTTACTACTGTCTAATCTGGCCTTCCCCTTCGATAATATACTTATAGGTGGTCAGCTCCGGCAACGCCATCGGGCCACGTGCATGCAGCTTCTGCGTACTGATACCGATCTCTGCTCCGAATCCGAACTGTGCGCCGTCGGTGAAAGCGGTCGATACGTTTGCATAAACGCAGGCGGCATCGACCATCTGCTGGAACAAACGGATTGCTTCCGCCGAGTCGCTTACGATACTTTCACTATGTTTTGAACTGTATCGGGCAATGTGCTCCAAGGCTGCGTCGAGACTGGCAACCGTACGGATGCTCATCTTGTAGTCGAGGAATTCGGTACCGAAACTGTCTTCCGTAGCCGGTTGAAGCAGTTCCGATGGATAAGAACCAGCCAGGGAGTTGAAAGCCGGTTGATCGGCGTATATGATTACATGGCTGTCCTTTAACTTATTGCAGATATAGGGCAAGTCGCCGAGCCGGTCTTTATGGATGATCAGGCAATCCAAAGCGTTACATACACTGACACGGCGCGTCTTTGCGTTGTTTACGATGGCTTGTCCTTTCTCTTTATCTCCCTCCTTGTCGAAGTAGGTATGGCAGATACCGGCTCCTGTCTCGATTACCGGGACACGGGCATTGTCGCGTACGAAGTTAATCAGCGAACTGCTGCCGCGTGGTATGATCAGGTCCACCAGTCCGACAGCATTCAGCAGTTCGGTTGTCGCTTCCCGGTCAGGTGGCAGCAGGCAACAAACAGCCGGGTTTACGCCATGACGTTCCAGTACCTGATGGATGATACCGACCAGTGCCCGGTTGGAGTCGTCAGCATCTGAACCACCTTTCAAAACACAGGCATTGCCACTCTTGAAACAGAGAGAGAATACGTCGAATGTCACGTTGGGACGTGCTTCATAGATCACACCTATTACTCCGAATGAGACGGATACCTTGCGGATCACCATGCCGTTCGGGCGGGTTGTTTCGCTCAATACTTTTCCAAGCGGTGAGGGGAGTGTTGCTACATTCCGCATATCTCCGGCAATACCTTCCAAACGGTCGGTTGTCAGTTTCAGGCGGTCGTATTTGGGATTGGCCGGGTCCATACGGGACAGGTCTTTCTCGTTTGCTGCAAGAACTTCGGCTTGTCTGTTCATCAATTCGCCGGCTGTATCGGTCAGGATACGGTTTATGGTTTCGTCGCTCAGCGTGATTAGCTGGCGTGAAGCGGCAACGGTCTGTTGTAATAGGTTCTTAATAGACATTCTTGATAGTAACCCCCCCCTCTTGAGAGGGGGCAGGGGGTGTGTATAATTTGCGTGATGGCGGAAG
>NZ_QSDP01000188.1:0-5226 GCF_003463685.1 Parabacteroides sp. AM58-2XD | reverse complement strand
GAAATGTGGCTAAAGCCAAAAAAAGAACCTGCTTATAAACCGTCAGCTAAAGCAGACGGCAAATGAACCTGTAACAGATGAGTCACTTTGACAGTTGGATAGCTCAATTATTTCTAGCAATGTTTCATCCAACAACATTCCCCATCGCATCGAATGTGACATCTGTGCTTTGTCCGTTATGATCGACGGTGAAGGTGTAGAATGTTCCCGCAATCTCGATCTTTACTGTTATTGCTTCGATTGTATCTTCGGCATAGCCTGTGGACTGGAAGGCAGCCATGATAACCTCCGGTACCTCCTGTTCGGCTATCTGGTATGTGGTACTCTGCCACCGGTAATCTTTATTCAGTTGGGCGATCTTATAAACTTTTCCGTCTAGCATATTCAGGATGTATCCTTCGCTGTTGCTCTGTATATCCAGCAGGTCGCAGGTTGCGAAAGTAAGGTTCATCAACGTATGCACTTCTGCCGGGATCACGATCGGGGCATCTTCGTTCCCTTCGTCGTTCACCGTCTTGATCAGGTTGCCGTATTGCGAATAATACAGGTCCATGTCGTTGTTTCCCTTTTCGGCATTAATCTTATAGACGACAGCCATGCTATCCCGGTTGATCGTATAAGAATCATCCACTTTCCAGCCCGCATAAAGGCCGTTGTTGAATGCGCCGGTCACCGCCTCCGGAAGTTGGTTGAAAGGTGTATCCGCCTTATCCATCATCCACTTGCCCTGTTCGGTGAGCCATGCCTCGGTCGAAATACCATTGTTCGTGAACTCGGCTACATAATAATTCCCTTCAATTGTAAAGAGCGGGTTGGAGGCGTCGGGATATTTCTTATTGAAAGCCTGCATTACCGGCTCAGTCGGTTCGATGGCATTTTTGTGATTGTCATCATTATTGTCGCAACCGGTGAGGACGAACCCCAGGGCGACGAAAAGCGATAAAATAATAGATCTGGTACTCATATCTTTCTTGTTTTAGCGATTAATAAGTGTTTTACCTTCTTTGTCGATAAAGAACAACGCGGAGAGCCGGAATGTTTTCTGTAAAACCGAACACACTGTCCGATATTGAACACTGTTTGTTTTATAGTAGGCTCACAATATCAGTGGTTTAGCTTTTTGGCACGGAGTTTGCCTCTACTGTGGTGGAAAATAAAAACAATACTAAATATGGACAGAGAGATATCAAAAGAAGTTCGAAGAAAAGAACAACGCAAACAAATCATAAAGATCGGGGGAGGCGTGGGAGCGGCCGTGCTCGTCATTGCCGTGATCATTTCTTTCCTGCAAACCAGCCTGAACCGTAAAGACCTGACTATATCCACCGTCGACCAGGGCGTCATCGAAGTATCGGTCAGTGCCTCCGGCAAGGTGATACCCGCTTTCGAAGAGATCATCAATTCCCCTATCAACACCCGTATCGTCGAGATATACAAAAAAGGAGGCGACTCTGTCGATGTAGGAACACCGATCCTCAAACTCGACCTGCAAAGTGCCGAAACGGAATATAAGAAGAAACTGGACGAGCAACAGATGAAACAACTCGAACTGGAAAAACTCCGTGTCACCGGCCATAGCAAACTCTCCGAAATGGAGATGAATCTGAAAGTCTCCCGCATGGAACTCGACCGCAAAGCCGTCGAACTGCGTAACGAACGCTACCTCGACAGCCTCGGTGCCGGCACCACCGACAAAGTACGCCAGGTAGAACTCGACTACAACGTCAGCCAGCTTAAACTCAAGGAAGACGAACAAAAATACATCAATGAACAGGCCCTTGCCGAAGCCGACCTGAAAGTAAAGGAACTCGAACTCAACATCTTCCGCAAAAGCCTCGCCGAAACCAAGCGTACGCTCGACGATGCCCAGGTCCGCTCCCCCCGCAAGGCGATCCTGACCTACGTGAACAACGAGATCGGTGCCCAGGTAAGCGAAGGCACCAAGATCGCCATCGTCTCCGACCTCTCACATTTCAAGATCGAAGGTGAGATAGCCGACACTTATGGCGACCGCATCGCCGCCGGCAGCAAAGCCGTTGTCAAGATCGGCAGCGACAAACTGGAGGGCACCGTCAGCGACGTCACCCCGCTGTCGAAGAACGGCGTCATCTCCTTCACTGTCCAACTGGAAGAAGACAACCACCGCCACCTCCGCTCCGGCCTTAAGACCGACGTGTATGTCATGAATGCCGTCAAGGATGACGTCATGCGCATCGCCAACGCCTCTTATTATGTTGGCAAAGGTGAATACGACGTCTTTGTGGTCAACGGCGACCAACTCTTGAAGCGCAAGGTGCAGCTGGGCGACAGCAACTACGAATACGTGGAAGTGATCAGCGGCCTGCAACCCGGCGACCAGGTCGTAGTCTCCGACATGGCAAGCTATAAGGACAAGAACAAACTTAAAATAAAATAACGTCCCGTACGGGCGGTTCGCGAACCGCCCTAACATAAACAACAACAATATGTTCAAACAATACCTCAAACAAGCCCTGAACATGCTGCGTGAGAACCGCCTCATCAGCCTGATCTCCATACTCGGCACGGCTCTTTCGATAGCCATGATCATGGTTGTTTGTCTGGTCTTCCAGATACAATCCGCCAGTTTCTCACCCGAAACAAACCGTAATCGTATGCTCTACATCGAGGACGGGACTCAGGTGGAGTGTTCCGCTAACAGACGCTACAACGGCTTTATGTCTCAGGAAGCTGTCCGTGAATGCTTTTACACGTTGAAGAAACCCGAAGCAGTTTCCGCCTGGTTCAGTTTCCCGGCTCCACTGTCGCTTCCTGGTAAGCGCATGTATAATTCCTATGATATCATGTATTCCGACCCTGCATTCTGGAAGATATACGACTTTCGTTTCCTGGAAGGTAAACCATTTACCGATGCCGATTTCACCTCGGGCATTCCCCGGGTAGTTGTTAGTGAAAGCGTGGCCCGCACCCTGTACGGAAGCACTGATGTGGTAGGTAAGCCAATCATTCTCGAGCAGATGCCCTGCACGATCTGCGGTGTAGTAAAAGACGTTAGTCGTGCCGCCGACACCTCTTTTGGCGATGTATGGGCACCCTATACGCTCAATCAGATGATACTTGGCCTGACCCAGATGGAAGGTATGGGCGGCGCTTTTAAAATAACCCTGCTGGCTCATGATAAAGGAGACTTCGACGCCATCCGCCGGGAAATAGAACAGCAACGCGACCGCTACAACGCGGCAAAGCAAGATTGTAAGATCAGCTTCCTGGAGAATCCGATCACCCGCTTCGACAAGGCAATGGGTTCGTCAGGTTGGAGGAAGATAGCCCTGAAAGATTACCTGCTTGAGACGGGTGGCCTGCTTCTTTTGCTTCTTCTTGTTCCCGCATTGAACCTGACCGGTGTGACACAATCGGCCGTGCAGAAACGCCGTAGCGAGATGGGGCTCCGTAAAGTATTCGGTGCCACCCGGGGCATTTTGTTCAGCCAGTTGCTCTGTGAGAACGGACTTATCACCCTTTTGGGAGGAGTAATAGGACTGGTCTTATCGCTTCTCTTGTTGCCGGTTTGCAAAGACTTCCTTTTGAAGGATGCAGAGACAGTGCTCCATACGGATATGTTGTTTCAGCCGGGAATCTTCCTTGTCGCCCTGCTGTTTTGCCTGTTGCTCAACCTGCTGTCTGTCGGCATACCGGCCCTGCGCATTTCGCGGCAACCCATAACCAAGGCATTGAAAGGGGATGAATAATAAACATGTAATATAACGTATAATGATTAAACATATACTAAAGATAATATGGAACCAGCGTCGCAGTAACGGCTGGATATTTGCCGAACTGTTGGTCGTGGTAGCAATCCTCTGGGTGATGATGGATTCGATGCTGGTAGACCAGTACACCTACCATTCTCCACTCGGTTTCGATATAAGGAACACCTACAAGATACAACTGGGAGTACTTCAGCCGGGTATGCCGGGTTACGTGGACGAACAGGAGCAAACAACCCGCCTTGGAGAGGACATGTTCCGCCTGGTAGACAACCTGCGCCAGGCTCCCGAAGTGGACGAAGTTTGTCTGGCTGGTGCCGGTAGCCTTATTCCCTGAGTAGAATGTCGACGTTGTTGGTACCCGTCGGTGCCGACACGACGGTTCAGGCTCGCAACTATACGTATTGCACTGTCACCCCGGAGTATTTCGATGTGTTGCGTATAACCGATAAGGCCGGTGCTCCGCTCCGTTCCGTCGTCGGGACACGTACAGGCATCGTAATCAGTGCCGACCTGGAGGAGCAATTCCTTGAAGGCGGTGGCATGGGAGATTCTTTCCGGTTTGACGGAGAAGATGGCGAGCGTCTTCCTCTGGTCGGAATAAGTAATCCCCGTCGTTCTACAGAGTATGAAAAGAGTGCCCCGTACTTCTATGAGATCGTATCGCCTTCTGCGATGATCGACGTAGCGGAAATGTGGCAAGTGACCATAGATGTCCTTATCCGCATGAGTCCCGGCTTCCCGCCCGAAAAGATGGAGGCGTTCCTGCAAGGGATGGGTGACCGGTTGCTGGTGAACAATGTCTACGTTTCCAGTCTGGAGCCGCTATCCGATATGCGTGCCGACAGACTGAAAGACCGCGAAGACAATATGAAGAAGAAGACCGCCCTGGTGGGCTTCATGCTGATCAACGTCTTTTTCGGCATCATCGGAACCTTCTGGTTACGTACGCAGGCACGGCAGGGGGAGATGGGATTGCGCATCGCCCTGGGATCGAACCGCCGTCAGCTCAGCCGCCTGATGAACCTCGAAGGGCTTGTCCTGCTGGCTCTCACGATTCCCTTTGTGTTGGTATTCATACTAAATATGCTTTACTTCGATATGCCCGACACCTGTCGTCTCCCCTATACCTGGTGGCGTTTCGCGGTCACCTTCGGAGGAGCCTATTTGCTGATGGCGGGTATGATCAGCCTCGGTATCTGGTTCCCGATGCACAAGGCGGTACAGATGAAACCGGCGGAGGCGTTGCATTATGAATAAATAAGTACAGTATGGTGAGTATAGAAATAATTGAGCTATCGGTTTTGTGACTGGTTGTAACTGGCTCCCCTCTTGAGAGGGGGCAGGGGGTGTGTTAAAGCCAGTCAATAAAACAAGCCTTGTTACAGGTTTATTTGCCGTCTGCTTCAGCTGACGGATTAGTAAAGGATCTATCTCATTGGACTTTAGTCCCATTTCTTACAGTTTTCTATCTAAGAGA
>NZ_QSDP01000187.1:0-5508 GCF_003463685.1 Parabacteroides sp. AM58-2XD | reverse complement strand
ATGTAGACAGCGACCTGTTACACGAGGATCTGTCACTTCTGAAAAATAATTAGAGGTATTCATTTTGCAATGATAAACTTTTTAGAGGAATTTTGGTGCGGTCGCCCTGATTTAATATATGTATAAACCCTGTAAATTCAAAACAGGAGAAAAAGAAAAATGTTTATTTTGATGAAATTTTTTCTCGAAATATTTGCAAGAATAAAAAATGTCCGTATCTTTGCACCCGTAATCGAGAAACATACTACTCGAGACAACAAAAACTGTTCTATGGTGTAATGGTAACACGTCAGATTCTGGTCCTGAAATTCCAGGTTCGAGCCTGGTAGAACAACAATTTTAAAAATTATCCCTTGTAAGTTATGGCTTGCAAGGGATTTTTCGTTTGCGGGGTACGAGATAGGGGATATTTTGTTCTAATTGTTATTCAGCGTCTGTTGGGGATTGGTATTTGCTTTTAATTGAATGACTTGTATAGTTAATACTATTGATCCCTTTGTTAATTATGTAAAAGAACTCATTGAAGATGGGTGGTTTTCAGCATCGGAATTCTTTGAAGAAGTTTATTCAACAGTAGTTGTACTGGCGGAGGAACTAAACAAAGAATGAAAGTTAAAGAGGCTGTACCGTAAATCTTAATTACGACACAGCCTCTTTTTATTTCTCCTTTATTCATTTTCTTTTCCCCATCTGAAGCCGATGCGATCCAGTAGTTGGATGCGTTCGCTACTGAGTTTACCTCTTCTTCTCAGATAGCCCATTCGCATCCACCAGGAGTAAAGGGATTCTTCTTTTTCGCTCTCGTTCCCAGTCCTTGAGCGAGGGTATCGTTTTTCGTTTGTTATGAATTCGCTGAATTCATGGTACCTTTCGATCCATATCCTTTCGAGCCGTTCCGGCGAACGCCCGTTGCTAGACTGGCTGTCGGACCAGTCAAAACCCAGGTCGGTCAACTTTTTGATCTGCCTGGGGGTTAGCGTGACGGTTGTATCGCTGCCGTTTTTGTAAGCTCTCATTTTGCTGCACCATTTAGCCAGTCGCGATTCCTCCTGGTCTCTGGTGTGGGTAGGCCAACGGCCGGTGTTGTTATAGTAATCCCTGACCAGATTGAACGATTCCTTCCAGCTTCTCCTTTTGTTGTATGCATACCAGTTGAATCCAATGTCATCCAGCAATTTGATGCGTTCTTTATTCTGTTTGGTCTTAGGTGTGTTTTTCCGGGTAATTTTTTGAGTCGCACACCAATTGGACAACTTGATCTCTAACGGGTCCGAAGCACTGCTGGAAGGCCAGCGTTGTTCTTTTTCCCAGAAGATTTTCAGGTTATTATAATTATCCTGCCACCGTTCCGTATTTTTCCGGATCTTGTCTGCGTCGATTCTGTCGATTAATTCAATCTGTTTTCCAGTAAGTTTTTCCGGAGAATGGTTTCTGAGGTACCTGCATCTGCTAATCCATAGGCCCAAACTGCGTTCCTTTACCTCTTTCGCCGTAGGCACAGGCCATTTGTTATGTTTATCGTAAAAGACAATAATAGCACGCAAGTTGCCGTTTCTTTTTTTCTTTCTTTTATTCATATACTTACTACTCTGGATCTTCTTTGTCTGTTATGTATGCTCAAAGATATTCAAATATTTGATTTTTAATAATATCATTTTGACAGAATGTTATTTTATCCCTGTTTTCTATGCTTTTTTACAGGAATATTCACTTCTGTTTTCAAAATACCAGAATCTCGTGAAGATAAATGAATACAAAGCGCTTGTATTTTATCCGTTATGATGTTATTTTGATTCGCATTATATTTTGTCAACCAGCATCAAAAAGGCTTTCTTTTAGTTCTTATTTTTAGTCTGATTTCTACTTTTCATCCTTTTAGGGAGATTGTTAAAAAAATCATCCGTATGATTTCATAAATTCATCCGCACAGTTTGCACAAAACTTCCGTATGTTTTCCCTCGAACATACGGAAGAATCGAAAAAACATCCGGTTGATTTTCGGCATTGCCTTTGAAAACCTCCCGAAATTTCCCTTATTTTACTTCTAAGCAACCAAAACTCCTATTTGTGGTTAGTAAAGAATCGAAAATTCTGACATTTGGAGAGTATAATCACTAAAAAAACAACAGAAATGAAAGCGAGAAAAAAGAAAGAAACGTTGCTGCTGGATGACTTTTTCCGACAGCAGATCGCACATTTGGATGAGAACGAGAACCATTTTACCGCCGCCAACTACCGGAATGCCCGGCAGTCGGTCCGCCGGTTTGTCGGTGAGGAATCCGGCTGTTTTCCTCTGAAAGAGGTGATCGGACAGTGGGTTTCTGATTATGTCGTATATATGCAGGATACGGACAAGCTGTCCGCCAGCAGCGCCGACTGCTATTACCGCATCCTGCGTGCTGTCTATAATAAAGCCGTCAAACAGTCCCGGGTGGAAGAGGCGGAAGAATATCCCTTCAAAAGTATCAACATCGCAGTACCGCCGACATTGAAGCGTGCCCTGTCGGAGATAGAGGTCTGCCGCCTGCGCGATGCGAAGCTGACGGGCGAGAAAGCCCGTGCCCGCGATGTCTTTATGTTCCTTTTCTATGCCCGTGGAATGTGCTTCGTCGATCTTTTCAAATTAAAGAAAAGTGAACTGTACGGCGGGTATATCAATTACAGCCGCAGTAAGACTGCTATGCCTGCGTGTAAAGATCATCCCCGAACTGCGCGAGCTGATCGGCCGTTACGATGAGGAAGACAGCCCGTACCTTTCCCCCTTCCTGCACCGTAACCGGTACCATAAAGAAAAGGAAGTGGCGGAACAAAGCGCCCTGAAACGGGTCAACCGTTAGCTGGAAGAAATAGGGAAAGCGCTGGATTTTCCTTTCCCCCTGACCACTTATGTGGCGCGCTATACCTGGGCGACGCTGGTGGAATCCAGCGGAACGGCAACGGCCATCATCAGCCAGGCGTTGGGCCACAGTTCGGAAAGGGTGACACGTATCTATATGAAAGGAATGCCCTCGCATGTGATCGACGAGACGAATGAAGAGATGCTGAATGTATTGATCCGGTATAATTCAAAGAAAGGAAAGGGCAAAAATAAAAAATGTCTGATTCCTTGCAAGAATCGGACATCTCAATGTTCTGTTAAGAATAACCCATGAAAAACACGGGGTATCTGCCTGCAAATGTACATGTTATTCTACAATAAACAAGGAAAATGTAAAAAAATAAAAAACATTATAACCTAATCGGAATAAAAACGGTTCTCCAACCGGTCTATCCTCACAAATAGTTCTTCTCTAAAATGCTGTAATTCAGCGAATACTCTTTCTCGGAAGGAGATGTCCGATTCTTGCAAGGAATCCGACATCCTGTATGGGGAAATGAGAATGAAAAGATCGGAAAAAAGAAGAAAATTCCAGTTACGGGTCATGTTTTTAGTCTTGTTGCTGCTATTGTTGCCATACGGTTCGTACGGTCAACAGATAGGGATAGGGACGAATGTGTCGTGGTGGCTGACTTCGACGCCGAATGCGGAAGTTGAATTTATGTTGTCTAAAAGGCTGACTTTGAACGTGTCAGGCAGTTACAACTCCTGGACATTCTTTCCTGAAGGGATGACCCTGCGGCATTATCTGATGCAGCCTGAACTTCGTTACTGGCCCTGCAAAAGTTTTGAGGGGCACTTCTTCGGCGTGCATGGACATTACGGTCATTACAATATCGGGCAGGTACCGTTTATCCCGGGTTTGAAGGATTATACCTACCGGGGGGAACTGTATGGTGGCGGTTTTTCATATGGCTATCACTTTGCTATTGGCGGACGGTGGGGATTGGAGTTGTCGCTGGGAGTAGGGTATGCTTACCAGGAATACAATAAGTATGTATGTACGGAATGTGCGGAGCTGGTAGGGAGGTATAAACGGCATTTTGTGGGGCCGACACGGTTGGGAGTGACATTTATTTATTTGATACGCTGAGAGATGGAAAAGCTGTTTTATACGCGGGGATATGACACACCCCCTACCCCCTCTCCAGAGGGGAAGGGTTACTTTCGGACACTGTTATCCGGTGTTGGTCAGGTAGTTAGTGACCGGAGTATCTTCCTCCCCTCTGGAGAGGGGGCAGGGGGTGTGTTATCTTTCCTCCTTCTCGCCTGCCTTTTCCTTTTCTCCCAGTCGGTCTTTTCCCAGACCGGGAACATTCTTTTTACTCCTGAGACTCTTGTTATCCATGATGACAGCGTCCGTATAGGAATGAACATAATTGTCCGGAATATCCAAATCCCAACGGACCATTCTTTGAAGTTGATCCCCTATTTTCAGAGAGACAATAAGCATGTCTCCCTTCCTCCGGTAATCCTTTCCGGCCGTCAGCGTTCCCGTTTCGACCGGCGCGAAGAACTGATTGCCCCACATTCTTTTAAAGAAAAAACCTATATACGGCTTATCGGAATAAAGGAAAAAGATACTTATACTATACATTAATAATATAAGCCTCCCTTATGCCGGTTGGATGCGTCACGCTTCCCTCTGT
Organism: Parabacteroides sp. AM58-2XD; assembly: GCF_003463685.1. NCBI lineage: Bacteria > Pseudomonadati > Bacteroidota > Bacteroidia > Bacteroidales > Tannerellaceae > Parabacteroides > Parabacteroides sp. AM58-2XD. The sequence goes on along the minus strand of NZ_QSDP01000187.1, from coordinate 981 downwards.
CTAAAACAGGTGGAAAGGGATTGTTGTAAGGAAACCCTTTTGTCCGATACTCTTTTGACAAAAGACATAAACCAGCCCGATCCCTGTACGGGGCTGGAAGAGAAAGGAGGCGAGTCATGAGACTACTGAACCTTTTCTTCCCGGTCCTCCTCACGCTTGCCGGTTGCAATATCGACGGCGAACTGGCCCCTGCTGAAATCGGCAAAACAACGTTAGAAGAAATTCAACTGTATTCAGGGACTCCATCCAATACCGGCTGTTTTTTCTACGGGTACCGTTCTTTTTCGGTCGCCCCTTCCGGAGTTACCCGGGGACGTATCGACTTATTGCATGCTTATTTACGGTTACATGTGACAGTCCGGTGGGATGCCAGTGTTCCGGCCAGTACAAACAATTTGCGTATGACGCTGGCCGGACATTACCCGGTCTACCGTTTTTTGCCGAAGCATACATCGGTTAGTCCGGCCGGACAGGAGATTCATATTCCTTCCCGGCCGGAGGAATGCCAGCCGGGAAGGCGTTCGATAGATGTGGAAATGGATATATCCCGCCAGGTGAATGGCGAAATCATTGGTTTCCGCCTGCATAATGGGGACCATCCGGTCTTCTGCCTGTTAGCCGATGATAAAGCGCTGATACGTGAAATAGACCTGTACCGTTTTTTTCATACGATGCAGATCGAACTGAGCGGCAATATCTGTCAGGAGTTTGATTTGCAGTTGGTGGTAGATAAGAAAGGGAATGTGAACGTCTCGCTGGCCTATGTGGGGGACTGGATAGACGGGGGTGTCTTGGGAGAAGGAAACTGATACAATAAAACAGCAGTCGGTTGTACTGCCCGGTATAAATTCTAAATAATAACATTATGAAGAAATAATACTTCGTTAAATTTATAACTAATCCGTTGAGAACAAATAAGTTAATTGATAAAATTTAGTACAATAAAATAGGTCAAGTGGCTGATTTTCATTACCTTTAATG
>NZ_QSDP01000186.1:0-5690 GCF_003463685.1 Parabacteroides sp. AM58-2XD | reverse complement strand
CAATGCTTTACGGGCAAAACTTGTGGCGAGAATGTTCGCCGTTATCAAAAGGGATGAATTTTATTCTCCTATTTTATCGGAAAATTTTTGCTAAAAACATAAGAATATGGGGAATTTATAGCAGGGAAAAGAAATACAGGAAACTACGGAGCAAAAACAACCGGGACAAACACCTTAGCCGTATCCACCTGCCAGTCCGGTCCTTTTTCAATCAGGCGGAGGGCTTCCTTATCGGCCGATTCACACAGGCTTTGTTTTACTTTCAAATCGACAGGGCGTCCTTTTTCATTGATATGGAATTCAACAACGACTGTTCCGCTCACTCCTTTGCAAAGAGAATCCTGCGGATGGATAAGTTCCTTTTTCAGATATTCGCGATAGGCTTCTTCGCCAATTACCGGCTGAGGTATATGCCGGGGCATCGAACGGGCTAAGGCCGTAGCTGCTACGGGAGCTTCCTCTTCCGCAACTATATCGGCTACAGCGACATCTTCACAAGGTGCGGAATAAACTGCTACCTGGGCTACAGAGGTTTCGGCAACAACAGGAGCCGGTGACTGAGGGGTGCCTTCAGAGACCTTCGCTTTGGTCTCCCCTGCTCCCGATGCGCTTTCCTGTTCTTGCATAGAGTCGGCTGCAATACCCGCCAACGGTGCTTGTTGCAACGGAGCCACCTGTTCCTCCATAACAACTGCCAGCGGTGACTGTGCCGGCATACTTAATTGCCTGTTCAACCAGAAATAACTACCGAAACCTAAACAAATCAACAGGCTGGCGGCAATACTCCATTTCGTTATGCTGTTGCGATGCGAACGGGTACGGCGGGAAATACGGCGGCGCATCTCTTCAATACTTTCCACATGATTGCCCTCGACGGCCTGGAAACCATCGAGCGCATCCGAAAGGAAAGGGTCTTTCATCGCTTCCTTTTCCAAGCGATGGGCATCCTTGCCTTTTCGTGAACCTTGTATGTATTGCATCAGATTTTTCATTGCGCCATTCTCTTTTCTATGCAACTTTTCAGATTGCGTTTGCCATTCTGAATATAACTTTTTACACTTTTCAGCTGATATCCGGTCTGTTCCATGATATCAGCGTACGACATTTCTTCCATAAAGAAAGAGAGGATACAACGTTGCTGCGGTTCGGGCAGTTTCTCCATGCAATGCTTGAGGGCTGCCGTACGGGCATCGTCGCTTGTTTCTTCCTTATCTAATAGATGCAATAAATCGTAAGATTCCACAAACTGCCGGTCAAAATCGGTTGCAATCTCAGGATTTTCTTTTCGCAATAACTGAAAACAATGATTCTTCGCCACACTGTAAATCCAGGTTCTGAACTCCCGTATCTCGTAACGTGACAGTTAGGCAACAGGTCTTCAAACAATTGCATCACAGCATCCTGTGCCTTGACCTCTTCCTGCAAGTATTTCAGACACAGACCGTAAATCAACGGGATATAGCGGTTATACAATTCACCGAAATAATCGTTTTTCCCGGTTTCCTTATATAATCGAACCAACTCACTGTCGGAATAACTCGATATGTTACGTCTGAAAAATAGCAATTTGTCCCTGTTTTTTCTACAAATGTAAACTTTAAATCAAAATCATTGCAAAAAAAGTAAGATTTCCGATTATCTACACCCAACTTAATTATTACGACGATATTCGGTTGGGGTCATCCCATAACTCTGTTTAAAAGCCGTACTAAAATAGCGGGCACTGGAAAAGCCGGCGCGGTCTGCAACATCCTGGATACTCATATCTTTATAAGAGGAAAGCAAACGCGCAGCCTCGACCATCCGGAACCGGATCACATAATCGCCGATTGAAATATCCGACAAATGACAAAACTTGCTGTAAAGCGTCGTACGGCTCATAGCCATCCCAGAAGCAATAAAAGCTACGTTCAAATTCGGATTAGTCAGATTCTCACGAATCAACGTATTCAATTTTTGCATGAACTGTTCATCTGCATTGCTTACGGCATCCTCTTTCGGAGAGAACAGACAACCGGACTCCCGATAACGTGCACGAAGCTGATCGCGTTGTTTCAATATATTCTGCAAAATCACTAACAAGGAATCCACATCAAACGGCTTTGCCAAGTATATATCCGCACCAGACTTATACCCTTCGAACGAACTCGCCTGATCTGCTCGAGCCGTAAGTAAAACGACAGGTATATGACTCACCTTCACATCGTTTTTAATACGTCGACACAGTTCAAAACCATCTACTCTAGGCATCATAACATCGCTGACTATAATATCCGGCTGATATTGTCCCAGGAGTTCCCATGCTTCTTCTCCGTCTGCTGCCACATAAACTTCTTTAAATTCTGCCTGTAAAACGCCGGACAGATAGTTACGCAAATCCGTTTCATCTTCAGCCACCAACAATGTATATTTCGCTAATGATATATCGGCCTGTGCTACCCGGACACTCTCTTCCGTCACGCCTGCATTCTCCACACCGGAACCGATAACTCCATTCGATTCACCGGAGACAGAGGCCTGTTCCAACGGCAGGTCGAAATAGAAAGTCGCACCACCGTCTTTATTATTACAAGCACCAATACTTCCTCCATGCAACTCCACTAGTTTACGGGCATAAGCCAATCCGATTCCACTACCTTTACGATCATGGTCACCCTGATAAAAACGGGAAAAAAGACGGTCCATATCCACATGTTCCAATCCAATCCCCTGGTCGGCAAGAGAAATACGTACATTTTTTCCTATACGTTCCGTACAAATCACCAATAGGGTATTCGACTCGCTGAACTTCATCGCATTTATCAATAAATTAGATAAAACGACACGGCATTTGGATGCGTCGAAGGGAACTTTCTCTACTGAAGTATCCAACTTGAATTCCAGACAAATTCCACGTGCTTCAAATTCCGGTATGAAATCATCCGTTACCGACCGTATCCAATCATTAAGATTGTAAAAACAGATATCCATGACATCACCATTCGTGTCCGATTTTTGGGCATCGAGCACCATATCTACTATTTCCCGCATCCGACTGGTCTGTAACAACATACCGTTCAATTGGCGGGATACATCTTCATCCGTCACTTTTCCGGATTTCAATAAACGTTTAAGCGGGGCATAAATCAAGGTCAGTGGCGTACGCAGTTCATGACTAATATTAACCATGAAGCGAACTTTCTCCTCATAGAACTTACGCTCATGCTCTTTCATCACCCAGGCCAGTTCCCGTTCCTTCTTCTCCATTATCAAACGAATAACCCATCCGGTTATTGTCAAAACTACGACAATCATTAATGCTACAAACCATACTCGCTGCCATAAAGGAGGAACCACATGAACGGTTAATAATTTCAATGGTACACTCCAATCTCCGTTCCTCTTCCCATACGAAACCCACAATTCATAATTACCAGAAGAAAGAGCCGGAAACGAAAATGCATGGCTGGAAGTCTCCAATAGTTCTTCACGATCCCCTTTAATAGCAAAACGAAATAATTTTTTTCGCATCAAATCCTTCTCTTTAACGATGACACTCAGTCCCAGAGAAGCATAATCCCATGGGATGGAAATGACTTGTTCTCCAAATATGCCGTCCTGATGAATAGGCGAGCCATCCAAAGCCAGATTGATCAGACTGACGGAAAAATCTTCTTCCCTTTGAAATTCCTGATCAGGCCGTACCCTAACAACGCCATCCACACCTGCAATATAAATATCCCCGGAAGAGCTCTCTAAAGCCGGCTGCGGTAAAAACTCACGTGTAAAAACACCATCTGATTCTCCGAAAACGATCACACGTTTTTCCTGGGAAACATACGCATACAACCCTTCATGAGTACTCACCCAAAGACGATCATGAGTGTCGAAAGCTAGAGACGTTATCCCTATAAAACGCTTCGTATCAACAGTATCTATCTTTTGTGTAGTGCGGTCATATACATATAATCCGGAAGAAGTCCCCAACCAAAAACGTTTATCTTTATCTTGTTTTACCGAAATAATTGTTCCGAATTCTTCCTTTGTCACAAATAGCGGACGTAACTGTTTATGCGGAAAGTCCAACACATATAAGGCTTTAGAAGAACTTATATAACACGAATCGCCAGAAACAAAACAAGGAGCTAAAAAATTATGAGGTATCATATCCTCTGGCAAAGATTCGAATTGTTGCTTTTTTGTGTCATACACACAAAAATAATTATCTGATAAAAGGTAAAAACGGTTTTCATCCACACGGTACAAACGAACCGCATTTCCTAGCAGAAATAAATCATTTCGCACATTCCCCCAATTTAACCGGAACTCCCGACATTCTCCAGTCGCTTTATTAAAAAGACAAAGTCCGACACCAAACGAAGACAACAACAATTCCGAATCACTATAAGGCATGATGGAAACAATTTTCATACCCGATGTACAAGAATATTCCTGAAACATTTCCTTTACCGGATCGAATAAATTAAGGCCGCCACCATCTGTTCCCATCCAGATTTTCCCGTCCGTATCTTCATACATGGAAGTAACCGACTGGAAACTTAATCCATAAGAAGCTCCGGGAGGGGCATCCCGATAGGTGGTCATAAAAACAGGTTTGATTCCTATCAGTCCTCCTCGGATACTGCCAGCCCATATGTTATCTTCATCATCAATGTAAAGACTGGCAAAAGAGTTTACCGGAAGAGAGTGATGATCACCCGGCAGATGCATAATGGCTTTCACGGACTTATCCTTGTAATTATAAATATTGATACCTCCACCATCTGTCGCAATCCAGAGTTCGCCGTCCTTTTCCCGCATATCCTGTACAATATTGTGAGTCAGTCTATCCGGTGCCTCCAGATGTTCCAATAACTCTCCGTCATGAGTATAACAATATACTCCTTTATTATAAACAGCCACCCAAATCCTTCTTGCGAATCCAGATACATGGAAGAAATATTCTTTTCTTGAACAAACGACACCTGCTCTATCTCTCCGGTATCCGGATAATACCACCAAAGACCACTTCCTAAAGAAGAAAACAAAACCTTCCTATCCTCTTTATTATACAAAAAAGCATAATTAGGTAATAAATCAGGTAACTGACCCTTTTCCGGACATTTGAGAATCCTTTTTTCTGCATAGGAATAACAAAAAAAGCCCTTCTTTCCTAAAAAATAGACTCCTTCCGGCATGAGAAAACAACAAGTTACGACCACCGGTTCACCGTCTATTTCCTGACGTGCAAATTTCCGGGTATCACGATCAAAGCGGGCTAATCCGCGACTGGTTCCAACCCAAATATATCTTTCCGCATCTTCTTCCAGAAAAACAATGTCATTATAAGGGAGAGAGTACGGATTGTCTTTTTCCTCCTGGTAAACTATCACCTTTTCCCTGTCGAAACGATTTAACCCGAACCGGGTACCAATCCATAAAACGCCCCTGTCATCTACCAATACACACTTTACTGAAGACTGCGATAATCCGTCCTGTAAAGAAATTTGTTTAAAATAATATTGGGGGGTTGCAGCAGGGCAACCGCACCAAAATTTCTATTAAAATATGTTTTGTGGCATAAATCATTAAAAATATTTCAAAAAAAGTTGTGTAATTGGGGAATAAAGGTAATCTTGCAGATAGAAAAGTCTTAACTATGAAAATAGAACCTTAACGACTGGATTTTTTACGTGAAGATTTTGCAAACC
>NZ_QSDP01000185.1:0-5709 GCF_003463685.1 Parabacteroides sp. AM58-2XD | reverse complement strand
GAAACAACCGTCGCGTTCAGCTCCCGAATGTTTTTTCAAGAAACGGTCGATACGTTTCAATTCTTTCAGTACATCGGCATGGCTGCCTTTGGGAATTACCTGCCGGTCTCGGGATAGATGACCGTCGCTCCGAGGCGTTCAGACAGGATGGATTTATACTTGGCCAGTTGCCGTTTGTTACTACGCGACAGTGTGCCGCACGATCCGTTCATGCTGCGCAGGCGATCAATCTCATCGCAAAGAGCATCCAGGGTCAGCGATGCCGTTAGGATTTCTTTTTTTTCATACTGTTTACTGATATTAAATAACGAAAGCCTCGGCAGAAATAAATCCACCGGGGCTTTGTTTGGCCTGCCTTCACCCTTCACAGGGGTAGGGACAGAAGAACTTTATTTCATTACTTTAGTATTAATACTTGACTGCTTGTTCATCTTCTCAGACTACTTGTGTCGGGGCGATTCGCGAACCGCCCCGACGACACGCGGTCAATTAACAATTAATTTATTGATTATAAATAGTTTTACTATACTATTCCTTATTTCACGATTGCTTTTACAGCAGCTTCGCCTTCGACGGCTACTACAACTACACCCTGAGGAGCAGCGATCTGAGCTTCGTCGGAAGTAACAACTGTGCTAGCAACTTTCTGACCCAGTACGTTGCTGATTGTAACAGTCTTACCTGCTGCACCCTTAACGATTACGGCACCATTAGTGGCGATAACCTGGATACCGGAAGCATTGATGCTTTCGTTGGCAGTTGCTATGGTAGGATCTACAGCGAAACGGGCTGCGGCTTTTATTTCAGCACCTAATGTCAGATTACCATTAACAGAAATTACATAAGCTCTTTCTGCTACGTTGCGGATTACATAAGTACCGTCTCCGTCACCGGATTCGATTACCTGGAACTTGAACTTGTTCAAGCCACCCTTAACGCCTGTCACTTTGTTTTCTTTTACAGCTACCTTAGTCAACTTGCCGTCAACCATTGTCTGCAATGTATCAGCATCCTGCAGGCTGGCGATGCTTGCATCTTTGAAAATTAAGCGTGTAGCATAGTCTTCATTATCTTTTGCAAATGTATATTTTCTCCAGTCAGCTACTCGTTTACTGTCAGCTGAGTCTGTAGCGAAATACAAGAACTTCGCCTTATCTTCCGTGCGGATGTAGAATGAAGGTATATTCTTATCTGTATCTACTGTATCCAAACGGAATGTCATAGTTTCAAACGGATTGACTACAGCAGCAAATTCATCCTTCATGAACAGGTAACCACCATAGTTGTCTGTGTTCTTGAATTCTGTTGTCTGCGGAAGAGCTTCCAATGAACCATATACCTTTTCAGGTACCAAGAAGGTCTTAACCGGCAGTTTGTTGTAGTCGTTCTCATAATTGTAATACAAAGCCTGACTCCATGCTACTACATCAACTTTTTCTGTTTCTTCTGTCTGATCATCCTGAACGTCGTCAGCTACTGCCAAATACTTTATAGCGCTTCTGAAGTCAGAATTTGCAGCAGTATTAACATTTTTTTCTACCAGAGATACAGAACCATCCAGATTGTATTTGATAATGTATTCTGTTTTATTTGTAACAAAACTTCCTTTATTATTAATATCATCATAACCCAGATAATATTCCTGATCTTCATCCGGAGCAAAGAATCTTATATTATAAGTATAGAAAGCAACTGTATCCTTTTCGATCGGAGAAGTAACAACGTTATTATTCTGGACATAAACGAAATCGTTCAGGATGTAAGAAACTTTATCTTTCTTATCATTACCATTTTCTTTTACACGAATCAGTTCGAACTGGTCTGCAGTCTTTGATGTTACTACTTCATCTCTAGATCCATTATTAAAGATTTCAATCTTACCGGTCTTTTTATCTCTTGCTGCTGCGGCATACAATCTGTCGTTTGCTTCAGCAGTCTTGGCAAATTCGAAAGTAAACAAACCTTCTTCGCTTTCAGCTGTTTCGAAAGTATCAAATTTCTTTACATCTTTCTTTTCAATCAGTTGAACCTGCATACCTCTGAGATCCAAATCTTTCCACTCAAAATCTCCATTAGCAGCAGTATGAGCAATTCTTAACTGTTGGTCACGAGACAATCCTTCTTTAACTGACGGATATACCGTATAGATATCGTCACCCAATTTCTTTTCGGCATACAATACTGCCCAAACTGATGCACCGGTCAGACGGTTTGTAATCTTGACAGTTTCTCTTTTATGAGCCGGATCGTTATCATTGTCTTTAACGCCTGTGATTACGAACTGATACAATGGGTCGTTTTCATTAGCTCCGTCATTTACACTCGGCATAGCAGCAAATGTAAAGTTATTAGGCTGATTCGTTTGCTTATTTCTTGACATCACTGTCAGATACTGTCCATATTCAGAAACCTCTTCATTGGCAGCTTCTTCTGCACCACTGACAAACTTGATTGCATAGATAGCCGGAGTAGCATCGTTGTGCAACAGGCTTGTAACATCGGCTAATGTTGTTGAAGGAACGGCTTTCAAAGCTACAACATCAGAACCCACACCAGACATCAGATAAGGGTCTCCGGCAGGATCATTCACGTTGTTGGTGCTAGTGCGTACTGTAACAGTTATCGGTTTATTAGCATGAGTACCGTTTTTTGCCACATCCAAACGAGCGTCAGCGACAGTCAACTCATATTGATCATTTTCTGTCAGCGGATTCTTCACCGTAGCAGTGAAACAAGCGTTACCAACGAACACTTCACCGGCTTTAGACATCAAAGCTGTATTTTTGAGATCTTTATTATTTTCTACTTCGAGTCTATTCACACCTTTCTCATCATAGAAGTTCATGTCGCTACCTTTCACGGTTTTCAGCAAGAAACCTCCACCGCTACTGCGACCAGCATCTGTCAGCTTGGTATAGCTTTGCGGATGAATAGCCACGAAAGTCATCTTGTTGAACTGTTCTTTACTTGTGATACGGAAAGTGTTCAATGTTGCTTTATCATCGGCATCTTTTCTATCCAATGCGCTCCAGTCTGAAGCCAAATAGATACCGGCAGGGATAGCATAGTGTGCGCCATTAGCTGTCCAACCAAGAGAATCGGTTGGCATGAAAGCCTCTGTGTTATCTTCATTACCATCCGAATCAAGGTTCTCATCTACATAGAACGCTTTCAAATCCAGATCTTTAAAGATATTGTCATTGATATCTTTACCATTATAACTGTTAACAAACGAGAACATAAAGCCTTTGCCGCCCTTCATATCATTCAGTTCTTCAGCTACGTTCTCGCCAAGAATGTCTCTTTCACCTAAGGTTGCAAGAAAGAATTTGTCCGAATCGCTCGGACCACCCATTGTGAATCCATCACCTGTTAATAATTGGTTGCCACCGTAAGTTCCAGCATCAGCATAATACAACCACAACTTAGTATTTTTATCAGTTGATTTAATCTGAATCTTGCTATCATCCATTTCTTTCATGAACCAAATCTGAGTGTTGCCATTATCAAATTTTGATTCATCAGCATCATCTACACAAGCAAAAGGATTAACATTAACTTTAAAAGCCAAAGGAACTTCAGTTGCTTTGCTTTCCAAAGAATAGTAGTAGTGTTTAGTTCCTGCAGCAGCACCCGGTGTACCGCTACCACCTTCAGTAATGATATCTTCTTTAAAATCCCAAAGAAGTGCATCCAGATCTTTATCAGTCAGACTGCTGAGATCTTCCGTAGCTAAATAAACCACGGAGTAAGCCAACTTTCCAGCCTTAGTCTTAGTTGCTTTAAGAAGGTAGTCCGCACTACTAATCTTACCGTCGCCATCAGCATCTTTGACAATAAAGACATCGGTTTTGGTACCTCCGAAAGACTGTACCTTTAACGGTGCCCCATTCACCTTGATGTCTGCCGCATTAACATTAAATGACGAGCCTGCAACCAGCATACCCGCCATCAAAAGCGTAGAAAACTTTTTGTTCATAATCGTTTAATTTAATATTAATAATAGTGTTACTTAAAAAGCCTTTTAACCATAGATCAGGAACGCATCCGAAAGCAAATGACTAGAAAAAACGTTCCTTTTTTCTAGTCATTATTTCTTGCTCATTTTATCTTTGTGTTCAAAAAGGCGATTTTCGTACTTACTTTGCTATTCTGTTGATAAGAAAGGATATAGGAAAGAAAAAAATATTTTGAAAATGGTTGGAGGATTAAAAGAATGTAGTAACTTTGCTGGCGAGAAAAAAGGAACCTTTCTTTTAGTCATTACTAATGATTCGTAATACATTATATTACAATATATTCAATAGTATTTTTCGCCCTATTTACAGATATATATTAAAGTACGCGCGTGCATCTTAATATATTGATACACAGCATACCTATTTATAGGAATTTAGCATACAAATGTTAAAAGAGTTATTTCAGATCATTTCAGGCATAAAAATGTGTCAACTAACATACCAATCTCCAAGGAATCATATAAAAAGAAATCGTACTTTTGTCAATATAAAAAATAAAATGATATGACACTTATAGCCAATCCCATTTACGACGTGGTCTTCAAATATTTAATGGAAGACGAGCGCGTAGCCAAGATCCTACTCTCGGCACTATTGAAAAAAGAGATCCTCGAACTTGAAATGCGCAAACAGGAATACACCGCCATGCAGCAAACACGCATCTCCCTGTTCCGCATGGACTTTGCCGCCAAAATACGCGACAATAATGGAGAAGAACACCTCGTGTTAATCGAACTGCAAAAAACCTGGTTGGCCACAGAAACACTTCGTTTCCGCCAATACCTTGGTACGCAGTATCTCAACAAAGAGAACATAAAAAGCGATAAGGACAGCAATTACGGACTACCAATCATCTCGATCTACATCCTAGGGCATATCTTGGGTGATTTGAAAGAACCTGTCATTTACGTACGTCGTCGTTACCTCGACTACGATGATAATGTACTCGAACAGAAAGACAAATTTATCGAAAGCCTGACACACGACAGCATCATCGTCCAAATCCCTTACCTACAAGGCCGCACGCGCAACCGCCTGGAACGTCTACTGAATCTTTTCGATCAGGATCGCCGTCACAAAGACGACGACCATTATCTAGAGATTGACGAAACACAGTTCCACGAGAAAGATGAACAATTGTTGGTCAACCGCCTGCTTCGTGCCGGTACTACTCCCGACGTTCGCCGTGCCATGCAAGTAGAAGACGAAATCCTCTCCGAAATAGAAGCCCGAGACACCACCATCATGCTCAAAGAACAGGTAATAGCAGAAAAAGAACAAGAAATAACACAAAAAAAGCTAGTCATCGAACAGAAAGAGCAGGTGATCGAACAGAAAGAGCAGGTGATCGAACAAAAGGAACAACAACTTGAGCAACAGAAACGAACTATGAGAGAACTGGTTCGAATACTGTCACAAACGGGCATTTCTCTAGAAGAAATCTCTAACAGATTATCACTTTCTATCAAAGAGATCGAAGAAATTCTACAATAATTCCTGTTCCTCTTCCGAGATATAGTAGTTACGCTGGACGGTACCTAGGGAAACCTCGAAGTCGAAACAACTGCACATCAAGTGGAAGAAACAACCGTCGCGTTCAGCTCCCGAATGTTTTTTCAAGAAACGGTCGATACGTTTCAATTCTTTCAGTACATCGGCATGGCTGCCTTTGGGAATTACCTGCCGGTCT
>NZ_QSDP01000184.1:0-5763 GCF_003463685.1 Parabacteroides sp. AM58-2XD | reverse complement strand
CAAGAACTACGTTGTTTATTATAAATAAACTCTTTGACTACAATAATGTAAGGTAAAATAATCAATACCTATCAGGTTATTTTATGAAAAAAACGTCTAAGCCTAATCTTTTTACCTTTAGTACCCAGATTGTTAACAGAAAACAGTACGCAATTAAATTTACCCACAATTAAGGTTTCCGGAATATATCCGAAATATCGGCTGTCCCTTGAATCGGCAGAATTATCTCCCTCAACATAATAATAAGTACGTTTAAGCCTATAAATAGAATCACAAATGCCATTTATACAAACAGCACGGTTTCTCATTCTCACATCGTTTCCCTCCTCTGCAATTAGTTTTCTCAGGAACAGATAATTCTCCCGTCTGATATGTAAAGTATCATTTTCTTTCTTTATCCGAGTAATTCGCTTTACTAATAATTGGTCCATATTTTCCGGACTGTTGAAAACCACTATATCACCGACTTCCGGATAACCCATTCCAGGAAGTCGCCTATATTTCCAATGAGTATTCCTGTCCATTTCCCGCAACGGGCGTATCCATGTGAAAACATTGATAACCGGAATATCCGCCCATTTAGCAGGAAAACGTGCTCCATACGTAATCTTATCTATCCAAACCCTGTCACCGCAAAGGAGTGTCGGTTCCATACTACCGGAAGGTACTATACATAACTCTCCTACTGCAATCCGGATAAAAAGACAAAAAAGTATGAATAAAATAACAGCAATGACCTTTTTCATCAAAATATGACTTTACCACTTATTTTTCAGTATATTACCTTATACTTAAAGAATCGTACGATCGCATCATAAAATTCCGAATTAAAATGTTTGGTATGGCTATCAGTCACACAAGAGCTGACTATAAACAAATCATCTGTAATCATCCATGTTATCGCCGCCGGATGATTTTTGCTGAACTCCTCCAACACAGATACATACTTGTCATCCATATAAAATACCGATATTTCCGATTTCAATCGTAGCAGTTCATTTTGCACATCTTTTCGTGGCAAATGCGATATGATCAGCATCCTCCCTCCGATTATTTTTTTCAGTTTTTCCAATGAATTCAGCTGTTCCATAATACAAGAGGAGCATGATAAGTCCGAAAAATAGAAAACGACATTATAGCCTCTTATCAATGTTTCCAGTCCCATGCGTCCTATCATTTTATCCTGATACCCCAATGTCCCTGTTACATTCTCAAACTTTTTCCCGTTCAGTTTTAAATAAGAATAGGCCTTCCCCAACTCTTCATTCAAATACTCGTCGGAAACTATTTCATTCTGTGAAACGACTTTATTGTCATTCTTTTTCATGGCAAAATTTAAAAATATATTCGCTACCACGGAAATCAGAATAGCAATATACAAATAGATTCTTTTCATATAGATTCAATTTTATAGTTGTTACTTCTTTACTTTCAATAAAAAGAGCATCGGATTAGTTTCCCCGATATTATTCCGATCCGGAAAACGTTCCTCAATCATCGCTGTTAATTCTTTTGCTCTTTTAGCAGTCAGAAGCCCTTCTTCCTGCCAAGCCTTAAAACCTATATTAATAGCTGCCTGCAACCTTTCTTGCGGACCTACCGATATCAAATAATCTTTATATTGGCCAATTGGATGAGAAAGACCTATAAACAAAAAATCATTCAATATATGGCTAAAGGTTTTGACTTTTTGTGTCTTTTTGTCGTAAACCGTAAACTTGGGAATAACTATATGCTTATTTTTAATAAAGACCTTGTCATTTATTTCAAATATATCCTTAATCCCTGCCATTTTCTTACACTCTAATAGAACTGTCAGAGGAAGACGAGTTCTTTTAAGAATACTCTCACGGTCGACCTTACTCATTGATTTATCTTTATAATCAATAAAATATTTTGGAGTTAACTCATCTCCTCTTATAGTAAAAATAGAATCACGCAAATCTTCTGCAAAAAGAATTTCGTTATCCAGTTTTCGGAAAACACAATAATTAGTTTTTGATAGTTTTTCAATAACCGGATAATACTTATTCACCGTTTTCCCTTTATCATCCTTGATAACTAAAGAATATAAAGGATCACCATGAACCACATTTTCCCGATACAAATAGAACAATCCATTTTGATACTCAAAATTATCAGCATAATAATTCATCGGTATATCTTTTATAAAATCTCCTTCATAAGAAAAAGCAAGAACTTTCGTTCGCATTAAATCATACAAATAGACCACTCGTTCCTCTTCGTTCAATGAAAAATCGGATAAATCAACAAATTCTTCAGGTTCCTGCCCACGGTTCCCGATCTTATACAAATATTTCCCCATATGATCAAACACATAAACGCCTTTTGGATTATTTCTTTCCATGATAAAAATATAACTGTCAGACATCACAACCTTTCTGATTTCTCCTAAAATACATTCATCTTTGAATTCTAAAGGAATCATTTTTATATCCTCTGCAAAGTCAGACAATTTACCATAATCGGTTTCCATATCTGTTATCGGTATAGAAACCATATCACCAATTTCTGTTCTCTTTTGCTCTTCTTTTATTGATGCAGCTGCACCATCGGCTTTTGCATATTCTATCCAGAATTCGCCACAAGGTGATGAAGAACATTGCTTATCTCCTCCTGGTTTACATCTTGTTGAAGCATTACTGACAGATAAGATTCCATACCCATCAGCTTCAACTTTGAATTGTAATCCAAAAGCAGTAACAGTGTCAGCTGCACCTGTGACAATTACGAAACAATCTTCTGATATTTCAGTCCAAAGAACGCCAGTGTCAGTACCAGCTCCCTTACCTGCGTCTCCACCAGTACTAATAGAATCATTACTCTGTGCCAACACTTCTAAATGAAGCGGATGATCCTTAACGCCATCGCCACCCCAGGCGTACTGGATGTTTAACACAAGTGCCAAAAGGAGCATTGCTCCACCGATTTTCAGAAAGCTTTTCTTTTTCATGCTTACCTCCAACTTTAATTGTTATTACTTATTGATTACGCATGAGTTGCTGTAACTCCTACATATTTTTTAATTACCCAAATAACATGAATAAATTATCAACCCTATCTAACCATCACTTCTTTACTTTCATCAAAAAGAGTACCGGGTTAGTCTCCCCCAGATTATTCCGATCCGGAAAACGTTCCTCAATCATCGCCCTTAATTCTTTAGCTCTTTCAGCAGTCAGAATACCTTTTTTCTGCCAATATTTAAAACCATCATCTATCGCCGTTTGAAAATCTTCTTGTCCAACAATTGATATCAAATTATCTTTATATTGACCAATAGGATGATCAAAACCGATAAACAAAAAATCATTCAGTATATAGCTAAATGTTTTGACTTCTTGTGTCTTCTTGTCATAAACCGTAAACTTAGGAACAACTACATTGGTATTGTTAATAAATACTTTATCGTTTATTTCAAATATATCCTCAATACCTGCCATTTTCTTACATTCCAATAAAACTGTCAGAGCCATACGAGTTCCTTTCAAAATACTTTCACGATCTATCTTACTCATTGATTTATCTTTATAATCAATAAAATATTTTGGAGTTAACTCTCCACTTCTTACACTAAAAACAGAATCACGCATGTATTCTGCAAAAAGAATTTCATTATCGAGTTTTCGGAAAATGCAATCATGAATATATGGAGATTTATTAATAAGCGGATAATACTTATTAATCGTTTTTCCTTTATCATCTTTGATTACCAAAGAATAAGCAGGATCACCCATAACCGGACTTTCCCTATATAGGTAAAATAAGTTATCTTGATACTCAAACTTATCTGCGTAATAATTCATCTGTATATCCTTTATAAAATCTCCTTCAAAAGAAAAAATAAGAACTTTCTTTCTCATTATGTCATACAAATAAATAAGTTGTTGCTCTTCATTCAACGAAAAATCAGATAAATCAACAAATTCGTCAGGTCCCTGTCCACAATTTCCAACCCTATATAAATATTTTCCACTATGATCGAAAACGTAAATACCCTTTTGATTATATCTTTCCATTATGAAAATACAACTGTCAGACATCACAATCTTTTCAACTTTGTCCAATATACAATCACCCGAAAATTCAAGAGGAATCATTTTTATATCCTCTGCAAAATCGGATAATTTACCGTAATCAGTTTCCATTTCCGTTATCGGTATAGAAACGATATCTCCTCTCACAGTATTTTTCTTATCTTCTTTTGTTAAATCACATGCAATAGATATAAAAATCAACAATACATACAATATATTTTTCTTCATACTTTTACTATTTAGCATTTATACCAATAAATACTGCTCTAAAATGATCAGTTCTATAAAACCGATTTGCTTTCAGAGCAGTATCTTTCCTAAGTTACTGCGTAGCAGGTGTACCATACATTTCAGTCATTTGTTTCCAAAAGTCCGCACAAAAGAAAGGAGTACATTGTGCATTACCTCCACGTTGACATTTTACTGAAGCATCACTAACAATTATAGGAGCAATCCCATCAGCTCTAATTTTAACTTTTATTCCAAAAACAGAAACCTCAGAACCAGGTTCCCCTTCAACATCCATTGTACATGATGATGCTAGCCGTGACCAAAGAGAATGTGTCTCAATATCACCACTCGTTCCGGTATCATTACTCTGCCCCAACACTTCTAAATGAAGCGGATGATCCTTAACACCATAGCCACTCCAGGCGTATTGGATGTTTAACACAATTGCCAAAAGGAGCATTGCTCCACCGATTTTCAGAAAGCTTTTCTTTTTCATGCTTACCTCCAACTTTAATTGTTATTATTTATTGATCACGCATGAGTTGTTGTAACTCCTGCATATTTTTAATATCCTCTCGTTCGTTTATCAACTCCCGAAGTTCCTTTTTGATACTATCACTATTTTGCCATTGCCTGACATAATAATTCGTGTAACAGCCCAAATAACATGAATAGATAATCAAACTCACAATCATCATCCTCCGAACTCGTTTTTCTTTTAAATGCATGATTGTTACAAACAGATAGGCCATAAGAAGACAACTGGCAACGCCTGGTAAATAGAGATATCGATCGGCCACTATTGCAAATCGTGATATAGGGATAATATGAAGTACAAATAACAGATGTATCAGGAAAAATAAGGAAGTGAAAAGAATAATCCTCCTTTGTCGCAATAAATAGATGCAATAAACGACAAAGATGACGACTACCGGATAAAACCAGAAGCGGAAAGGCATAGCGTATCCCGGTAACATCGGAAAAGGATACAAATAAGACAATTTAATGGGTATCAAGCATTTTGTCAAATATTCGATTAAGGAATAAGCCGCAAAGACAACTCGGTCGATCAATGGATAATCCAGCTCTTCCCGCCGGAATCCTTGTGCTAGCATGGGGATAGTTCCCATATAAAGAGACAGCAACAGGAAAGGCAGTTTTTCTTCCCATATTTTCAGGCGAAGCAGTCCTCTATCTGTTACAAAATCGACCAGTAATAAACATAATGGGAATACCACAGCCTGTTCTTTCCCTAAACAGGAACAAAGAGTTAAAGCCAGGGTTGCCACATAATAACTTAACTTTTCCGTACGGATAAATTTTAAGTAGCATAAAAGTCCCGTTAAATAAAATGATGTATAAACACATTACTGTCCCGTAAAAGTGGATAAATAGTTCTTTGAAATAATTGAAATATAGTCTATTAGATACTACTTTTTAGGCGCGACGATTTGAAATCATACCTTTGAGGTCA
>NZ_QSDP01000183.1:0-5910 GCF_003463685.1 Parabacteroides sp. AM58-2XD | reverse complement strand
AATAATAAGACGAAGGGGAGCATTAACCTTAAAAGACTTAAAGCTGGATGGGATGAGAACTTTTTGGAGACACTTTTACAAGAGAATAATTTTTAATGCGTCTGCCCTGTACGACCGACGGGAACGAGCCGGTCGCCACATCATCCCTGTACACCGACTCTCTGGTTGTCACCAACGATATCACAATCAACGCTGCAACCTTTGCAAACGGCAAACAAATGGGGAAAACCCTGACCCTCCCGCTCCATTGGAACAAGGCCACCGCCCGCCCCGTTCAGGATGGAAACAGTCAGACATATCGCCTGACCAACGGATTACGGGGCAGCAACAAACAATCCGACTTCGAATGGTGCGGCTGGTACGACGAAGATGCAACCTTTACGATCGACCTGGGAAAAACGGAGGCAATGAATGAAATAACAATCGGTTGCATCACCAATTACGGAATGGGCGCACATATCCCCGGCCGGATTACGTTGTCCGTCTCAGACGACAACCAGGCATATACGCAGGTTGCAGAACGCAGTTTTACTCCGGAAGAAATATTCCGCGAAGGAATCCGCATCGAAGACAAGACATTCGACAACCTGAAGGCTACAGGCCGTTACCTGAGAGTCGCCCTGAAAAATCCAGGTAAATGCCCGGACGACCATACACGTCCCGGACAAGGAACCTGGATGTATATAGATGAAGTCACAGTACAATGAAACATATCAATCTAAAATACAAATGAGAAAAACGAGGTTATCTATTTTCGCTCTGTGCTGCCTGGGGATGCTCCAGGCGGCTACAGGGTCGACAGACAACAACAAGCCCGAGTGGCAAAGCCAGTACGCAACCGGACTCAACAAACTGGAACCGCATGCTTACGTCTGGCCTTTTGAGAACGAGAAAGCCGTGTCCGTACGCGACCACGAATCGTCCCCCTGGTACCAAAGCCTGAACGGAAAATGGAAATTCCATTGGACAAAGAACCCGGACAACCGCCCGAAAGATTTCTACAAGCCTTCTTTCTATACCGGAGGATGGGCAGATATCAACGTTCCCGGCAACTGGGAACGGCAGGGATACGGTACCGCCATTTACGTAAACGAAACGTATGAGTTCGACGACCCGATGTTCAACTTCAAGAAGAATCCGCCTTTCGTCCCTTATGAAGAAAATGAAGTCGGCTCTTACCGCCGCACCTTTACCGTTCCGACAGACTGGGACGGTCGCCGCGTGGTTCTCTGCTGCGAAGGCGTCATCTCTTTCTATTATGTATGGGTGAACGGGGAAAAACTAGGATATAACCAGGGTTCTAAAACCCCGGCAGAATGGGATATTACCGATAAGCTAAAACCGGGCGAGAACACCGTAGCCTTGGAAGTCTATCGCTGGAGCAGCGGCTCCTACCTGGAATGCCAGGACATGTGGCGCCTGAGCGGTATCGAACGAAGCGTCTACCTCTACAGCACGCCCCGGCAGTATATTGCCGACTACAAGGTGGTATCCACTCTCGACAAGAATACTTACAAAGACGGCATCTTCAACCTGGACGTTCAGATTGCCGGTCCGGCAAATCCGGACGCCCGCATCGCTTACCAGCTGAAAGATGCCGACGGTAAAACCGTCCTGAAAGAAGAGGCAAAAGTCCCTACCGGAGAAAACAGCCGGATTACACTCAAAGAAGCGACAATCCCCGGTATAAAAGCCTGGAGTGCCGAACATCCGAACCTGTATACGCTTATCCTCTCCCTGAAAGACGCTGGTGGCAAAGAAACCGAACTGACCGGAGGCAGAGTAGGCTTCCGCACGTCCGAAATCAAAGACGGCCGCTTCTGCGTGAACGGCGTACCGACATTGGTGAAAGGAACCAACCGCCATGAACATTCGCAACTGGGCCGTACGGTCAGCCGCGAACTGATGCTGAAAGATATCGAGTTGATGAAGCAGTATAACATCAACACCGTACGTAACTCCCACTACCCGACCGACCCGTTATGGTACGAACTTTGCGACGAATACGGCCTCTATATGATCGACGAAGCCAACATCGAATCGCACGGAATGGGATACGGTCCCGAATCACTGGCTAAAGACAGTACCTGGCTCCCGGCCATATGGACCGCACCCGCCGGATGTACGAACGTTCCAAGAACCATCCCTGCATCGTAATCTGGTCGCTGGGCAACGAAGCTGGCAACGGCATCAACTTCGAACGTACCTACGACTGGCTGAAATCGGTCGAGAAGAACCGCCCCGTACAGTACGAACGTGCCGAACAAAACTACAATACCGACATCTATTGCCGTATGTACCGCTGCGTAGACGTAATCAAAGAATATCTGAACCAGAAGGAACCGAAAATCTACCGTCCTTTTATCCTCTGTGAATATGTGCATGCGATGGGTAACAGTGTCGGCGGCCTGAAAGAATACTGGGACGTATTCGAAAACGAACCGATGGCACAAGGCGGTTGCGTCTGGGATTGGGTGGACCAGTCTTTCCGCGAACTGGATGAAAATGGCAATTGGTATTGGTCGTATGGCGGCGATTACGGTCCTAAAGGTATCCCCAGCTTCGACAACTTCTGCTGTAACGGCCTGGTCAGTGCCGACCGTGAACCGCATCCGCATCTGAACGAAGTGAAAAAAGTCTACCAGTATATCAAGACAAAACTGACAGACGAACGCAATCTGACCCTCTCCATTAAAAACTGGTACGATTTCAGTAACCTGAACGAATATACCTTAAACTGGCAGTTGGTTACAGACGACGGCCGCACTGTCCGCCAGGGAACGGAAACCGTCGATTGCCTCCCTCACGAGACAGCTACTTTGACACTGGGTAAAACCGTTTTGCCGAAAGACTGCAAAGAAGTCTTCCTGAACCTGAGCTGGACACCTAAGCAGACACGTCCGTTCTTGCCGACTACTCATGAAGTTGCTTACAACCAGTTTGTATTGGCAGCCAATAAAAACTATCAGCCGAAATATCCGGGTCTGAAAGCATCAGCGTTGAAACAGGACGGCAACACGTTCAACAACGACCGTATAAGCATCTCTTTCTCCCCGGAGACAGGAGCCATGACATCTTACAAACTCGATGGTAAAGAGTTACTTTCAACCCCTCTCACCATCAGCCTGTACCGTCCGATTACCGACAACGATAACCGCGACCGCAATGGTGCCCGCCTCTGGAAAACCGCCGGCCTCGACAAACTCAGCCAACAGGCAACAGCTTTCCGCACAGGCAAGAACAGCGTACAGACAACCCTGGCACTACTGAATGACAAATCCGAAACAGTAGGGACAGCGACACAGCACTATAGTGTCAACCCTGACGGCACAGTAAAGATAGCGACTACCTTTACCCCGGACACCACCATCGTCAAATCGTTGGCACGCATCGGACTGACCTTTGAAATGCCTGCCGAATATGCACAGGTTTCCTATCTGGGACGTACCGGAGAAACCTACACAGACCGTATCCAAAGCGGCCGTATCGCCATCGACCGGACAGACGCGGAACGTATGTTCCATTATTACGTCAAACCGCAATCGACAGGTAACCGCACGGATATGCGCTGGGCAACAATCACCAACGAAACCGGTAACGGCCTGCACGTAACGGCTGCCCACCCATGGCAATTCAGTATCGTTCCTTTCGCGGACAGCAATATCGATGCATCCACGCATATCAACCAACTGAAACGAAGCGGCACAGTCACCGTCCATATGGATGCTGAACAGGCCGGCGTAGGAACAGCTACCTGCGGCCCGGGTGTATTGCCTCAATACCTCGTCCCGGTAAAGAAGGCAACGTTCGAGTTATTATCCGGCCGATAAAGTAACAGACTGTTGCAAACCTTATTCATATTACAAAAAATCCCGGAGAGAAAAATTCCCCGGGATTTTTTATGGCTATCTTCTTAATATAAATCTTTAAAGCTGTTCGATCTCTTCGGAAGTCATACCAGTTGCTTTCATTATGACATCAGTCGATATTTGCATCGCTTTCATGTTTTGAACAGTTCTTTGCAAAGCTTCTTGCTGACCTTTTTCAATACCTTCTTCCAGGCCCTTTTCCAGGCCCTTTTCCATGCCTCTCTTCAAACCTTTCTCCTCGGCTTGTTCGATAGCATATTCGGTCGTACATCGCCAATCACGATAACGCTTCAGGACTTCGTCATACACGTCACGTTCATGGGATGTCATTGCATTCACGTTTGCAGCATCGAGTATACGACGAAACGCTTCATTTTCCTCCTTGAAAGGAGACATATCAAATATATCCATATTCTTCAATATATAAATCAGATTCTCAAAAGGAGTTACGCATTCCTCTTTACTCAAATTAAACAACTCAAACGAAATATAAATCTGTTTCAGTTTGACTTCACCAAAAGATTCACCTGTTTCTTCATTCGCCAAGACTACGTTCGTTCGCCAGGAATAAAACTCCGGCAAGCTGAAGTTCAACAAGTAGATACCATACACGGGAAGAAGTTCATACTTCCACCCCGAACCTATCTGTCCCTGACGGGAGATCATTCGACAAATATAATAAAATCCACGGTTAAAAAAATAGCGTTGGGGACAATTCTGCATCTCCAAAATAAACTTCGTGCCATCTACATCTTCACAAAGACAATCGAAAATAACTGTGCGCTGGTCCAATGACTCGGGTAAAATTTCTTTATCCAGGTAAGTCAAGTCTTTAACTTGTCGCTCGCCCTCCAAGGCGGCATTGATAAAGTCGATAGCTACTTGTTTGTTACCGAATACGGCTTTGAAGCCGCGATCTAACATAATGTTTACGTACTGTTCCATAGTACAAGGTTTTAAATGGTTGGACGTCCGATAGTGAACGATGTGCCAAAGGTAAAAATCTTTTTCGGAATAAAAAACAAATTATATATAAATGTAAAATATACCAAAACCTGCACCTGAATAAGGGAAAACTTATAAGTTCCTCATCTCGAAATTCCGACTTCTTCATCTCATGAAGTTGACTTCTTCATCTCGCAAAGCCAACCTCTTCATCTCACGATACTGGCTTCTTCAAGTTTCGGAAAAGACTTCTTGATGTTTCAAAGCAAGTCTCTTCATGTTTCGGAGTTTACTCCTTCATGTTGCGAAACAGAGTTCTTCTACCCGAAAAGCCGAAATAAAAATCCCCTCCGGAAAACCGGAGAGGAAATTTTAATCATTCAGAAAATAGAAATTATTCAATCTCCGGACGGTCACCACCAGACTCGCCAGAACCGCCACCGGTATTTGTCTTGCCTTCAACCAGCTTGTCGATCCATACAAAGTCCACTTTTTGCATAGCTGTCTTCAATTCTTCACCGGGCTGGAAATTAATATTTACACAATTAATGTCCGTAGCCTTCAGATCTTCTTTCTTATCCTTGCCCTTACTGTTAAGGGATGGAGAAAACGTACCCCAATTACCGAGTTTCACACTATGCCCGTCCGACATCAGACGTTGCAATATTTTTCGAAATTGACGAAGAGACATCAAAGCCTCTGCCGGATTAAGTGTCGTCTCATCAGCAATGAGGTCGGCAACTTCGGTCTCCCCGATCAATCCGGTGGAGTTTTGAACGACATACCATTTTTTGGGTGCATTCTTGTCCCGCGGATTAGCACGCTGGATTGCTTTAATTAAAATACTCATAGTTATAAAACTTTAAATTATTAAAAATAAAAATACAGTAACTATTGTTGTTGCAAAACTTATAACACATACAAACAGTGATATGATAAGATCATAAGTCTTGCCTTTTTCATAACATTTCTTTCCATTTAAAATCCAACAAAGTTGGATAATTCATTATTAATTAACTTTTATAATTTATCTTTGTATCAGGATGTTAAGAGGAAGTAGGCTCTGCTGAGGAGCAACCTACCAGCAATAAGCATC
>NZ_QSDP01000182.1:0-6214 GCF_003463685.1 Parabacteroides sp. AM58-2XD | reverse complement strand
CTTGTTGTGTGGTAACTTTAAAGTAATTCTTTCTTTGATATTTCCAATGGCTTTTTTCGTTTTAAGGGTATTTTTTCTTAAATTGATGACATTGAGTTTCAACTGACGGCAAAAGAGAGCCTGCGGCATGGGGCTTTGCCCCATTAAAGAGATACAAATAGTTCAATTTTGATAATTTCTGAATCAAAACTTCCTGAGCTCCAATCGGGCATAATCCGATTGTAATATTAGATGCTTCGATGTTAATTCTTTGACGCCGAAGCGTTGCTCCGTTCCGTTCATCCCGAATGGCAATAAGTCTTCAACTTTGCTGATTGGCATGACTACAAACAAGGAATCTCCGGTATATTCCATATTGTCGGTCTGACTGGTTACATCAACCTTCATCAGATTGATTGTATGCAAAGCCACGCTGTAATAAGCCCGTTCCGGAGCCTCTTCCACGCCGGACGCATATTCTATTTTCATGATCTGCCAGCGGCCATCCAGGTCTCCGTTGATCGGCATTTTTCCGCAGGAACTGACTATCAGAACCAGCAAAACCGCTATTATATATCTTTTCTTCGTATTTATTAAAGTCATCGTATCCATCCTGTTTTTCTGATTGTTAACATGCCACCGGCACTTTTACCCAACATCGCTCCCCGGTCTATACCCAGCGATCCTGTAAAGTCCCAGCCTTTTAACTGATGTGGCGTATAAATTAATTCTACTAATGCATTGCCATTCTTTTTGATCTCATAAAATGGTACGCCATAAGTACCCCAATTACGGGTAATTGATAAAAGGACACGATATTGCAAATCGACACACGGGGTTCCCATGATCCCGAAATGGTGTCCCTGCAGGCGATTGCTTTTAAAAACTATTTCTCCGTCGTTATTATAGATTGGAGACATAACCAACGGATTACCGATCCCCATCCCCCAATGCTGCCAACCGGTATAAATACCATGATTATAATAATTATCCGCACCACTTACCTGTTCCGGTATTTCCGGTGTATGATCCCAATAAACAGGACCGGTCTGGTCTTTTGTTGAAATATATTCGTAAACAAAACTGCTAACAATGGGATTCTTAGGAAAAGTAATTTCCACTCCAACCAGGCAATCCTTCCAACCATATTCACCGAACATCTGCGAATGGTCTTCAAAATAATGTTCGTAATAGGGACGGATTGTCCAATCTTTTGGTGCATACCAGGTCAATGAGAAATTCCAGCTGCCTAAATGATTTCCATAAATATTCGTTTGTTCTCCCATCGGCGTATCACTATTCCCGCCGCTTGGAATAAACACCTTAAAGAAATCCTTTATCCCGTTCGGCATATCGATCTTCTCATTTCCCCTAAACGCATTTCCTCCGAACTGAGCAGCCATTTCAAGCCCTCCTTCTAAAATCAACGGAAACTTCTCCCGGTTACCGATCTTCACATATAAATCTTTGGAATGATAAAGCACATGCTCCGTATGTTTACCGCCCGGAATCACAAAGTCCTTCTGCCAGCCGTCATCCGTAAACATTCCATAGGCAATATGACCTTTAAAAGCCAGCCAGCCTTTTGTACCCGGAACAAACGTATATTCTGGAATACCGATACGAACTTGCGGAATCGGACGGGCATTTCCCGAGAATGTCAAGCCACCGCTACTCAGTAACGGATTATTGAACTCGCTATGTCGTTCCTTGCTTCCAATGCTCACCTCCAGGCAACGATATTTCAGATCTGCATACAATTGTTGTACTACAAAAGTCGAAGTAAAATTATAGGCGACAGCCAGATCTGCCCCGAAAGCATACGAGAAACGTTTATCGCTTTCCAACTCCCGGAAGACACCTGCACGCAGATACCCGTTATTCTTTTCAATAGAGGACAACCCCTGCTTGTTTGCCGTCAGCCAGAAAGGAGTATGTTCGCCACCGCTAAAGTTGACACAGGTCTCAGTCCGATAACTCAGCCCTTTGGTAAATTGAGCATAAGAAATTAAAGGAAACATACATATACTTCCCAAAAGGATTAAATTAGATATAATTTTCATTTTTTATATAATATGAGGAGCTGATTTATCAATATCACCTTTTTTCAGTCTTTCATTTTTGAACCAGTACCCGAGGCTTATCTCCGAACACATCAGAATACGTATTCGCGAATCGACCAGTCTGCGATATTCCTCTTTTGCCTCCTCCGGGGTGAAATATACCGGACAGAGGTACATGAAGGTCGCATAAATGCGGTCAAGCGTTTCAAGCGTCAACGTGCCGTTCGGATGGTGATGGTCCAGTTTCGAAAGTGTGCGGCGGTCGATATGCAGACATTCAGACAATTGTCTGAATGAAAGTAATCTCCACCTTTTTTGTATTTTCCAAACTTCATCAGAAGCAATCATAATCCATTTATTAGAACCTATACCTACAAGTTGCCGGGACATCTCGTCTTATAGAGGGCATCTCCTCACGAAACAACCCGAAAACAAAAAAATAACTTTAATCTATGCTAACAAAACTTATGTTTGGTACATTCATTGATGTACCACCTTCAAAAATAAGAACTATATCTTTGATATCGACATGAAAGAACATGCTTCTCATAGATCATTTTCTCTATTGTTTAACAAAAAATAAACTAATGTTAGTATGAATCAAACCTCTTTTCCATTTCAGCCAAGCCGTTTCGCCTCATTACGGGCGACAACACCGGTTCCTGTTTCATGGGAAACGATTGTCAACGAACTGACAGGGCCGTTTCATAAAGCGCAAACTGAACTGTATCGGCAGACAATTGCTCGTTTGCACCAAGCGGAACAAGACAACGATAATTTGCTTCTCCCGAAGCTGAAAGCAGAAAAAGAACAAATCAAACAGGCCCAACCTGCCTTTATCGCTTCGGTCTCGCTCACAGGCGGACGTACCTCCGCACACATCACTGGTTATTCCGGGGTCATCATGGTCGACATTGATGACATCCCACCCGGGCAATTTGCCGAGACACTCGCCCGGATCAAAGCCGATCCTCATACCTTCCTCGCCCATACCACAATCTCCGGTGTCGGTATCCGGGTATTTGTCCGGATGGAAAATGCGGTCACAAAGCATGATTTCCTGCTTGCCTGGAAGACTGTCAATGAATATTATGTCCATCTGAGCGGTATCGGATATGACTTCAAATGCAAAAATCCGACCCGCATGTCTGTCATCTGCCATGATCCCGATACTCTCTACCGCCCCGACGCGCTCTGTTTCCCATTGCCGGACGAACAGACAGGCAAGCAGACAAGTAAGGTGGAAAAACGCGGCCGCAAACCCTCCGTTTCCCGGGCAGCCTCGACCGTGCGCCGCCTTGTTGAACAGGAAGGAATCGCCTACGAGGCGCACAGCCATAACGATTACATCTGCCGCTGCCTCTACTGGATGAACCGGTTCGGCATCCCGGAAAAGGAGGCTACGGCATGGGCACTCGATACGTTTGCCGATTACGATGCGGCCTCCGTCCGCTCTACTGCAAAAAGCTGCTATGCATTGACTGCCGAACATGCCACACAAAAGCTCCGCAAGTTCGAACAGACGGTAGCCGGTGGCACAACCCGCGCACGAGGTTGTGCCTCGGTCGAGGAGATGGAGCGTTTCATTGACGGTTACATGGAAATACGCCGTAACCGGCTCACCCAACAGGCGGAAATACGCCTGCAAGGCAGCAGTGAATGGCAACGCATGACTGACACCATAGAGAATTCCCTTTGGCGAGCCATGCAAAAAGAGGGTATCAATGCAGACCTTTCCCGCTTGCATACTTTGTTGACCAGCGACTTCGTGCCCGAATACCATCCGTTGACAGACTATCTCAATACCCTCCCGCCCTGGGACGGTACGAGCGACCCGATCGGCAAACTCGCCGCGATGGTGCATACCACAGACAACTCCCCTGAAAAATTCGCTTCCTACTTCCGCCGCTGGCTTGTGGGGATGTTGGCGGGAGCACTGGACGAACGGACTGTCAACCATGTCATCTTCGTGCTGATCGGCCGCCAGGGAAGCTACAAAACCTCTTTCATGCAAAACCTGCTGCCACCCTGTCTCCGGCGTTACTTCACGACGAAGACCAACAGCCAGCGGCTTGGCAAAGACGACCTGCTGACCCTCTCGGAATTCCTCC
The DNA here is from genome assembly GCF_003463685.1 of Parabacteroides sp. AM58-2XD. Taxonomy (NCBI): domain Bacteria; kingdom Pseudomonadati; phylum Bacteroidota; class Bacteroidia; order Bacteroidales; family Tannerellaceae; genus Parabacteroides; species Parabacteroides sp. AM58-2XD. The sequence continues at coordinate 2,061 of NZ_QSDP01000182.1, read as the reverse complement.
TGGTTAATTTCGAAGAGATCGACACCATGCGCCCGACGGAATTGAACCAACTCAAAGCAATGACCACCGCACTCTACATCGACGAACGACTTCCTTACGGCCGCAACAAAGTACGGTTGCCACACGTCGCCTCCTTCTGCGCTACCGGCAACAACCCGCTCTTCCTCTCCGACGATACCGGAAACCGCCGATGGCTTGTTTTTGAAGTGGCAGACATCGACAGTCCTTGGGAACATCCGATCAACCACGATGCCGTCTATGCGCAAGCAAAAGCCTTGCTCGACAGTGGTTTCCGCTACTGGTTCCAAGGTGAAGAGATCGACGAACTCAACCGCCGAAACCGGCGGTTTGAAACACCCAATCCTGCCAGGGAATTGATCCTTGCTTTTTATCGGAAACCTTACGGGTTGGAAAAAGGGCGTTACATCACAGCCAGCCAGATTGTCGCCCGCTTTGGTAACAGCATACGGCTGACAACCGGACAAGTGGGGCGCATCATGAAAGAACTTGGTTTTGAACGCTTGCATACCCGCAACGGTAACTTCTGGCTGATCGTCGAACGAACCACCGATGAGATCGCCACCATCTTGCCCGAACCGCAAGAGGAGGAAAAAAACGGGGGCTAACCTCCGGCCGTTGTGAAAGTTGTGAAAGTATTTACCCCCTGTTTGTAAACTTTGCAGGAAAATAAATAAATACCGGTCCCCTTTTAAAAGACACCCCGTATTTATTTGTATTCCCGGAAAGTTTACAAAACAGCCCTCACTGACTTCACGTCCTTCACACCATCCGGCCATCAGATTTTCAAATATTAATTTTCTATGATCAATTATCAATTCAATTATGATCTCTTATCCTCTCAAAAAATCAGACCTTGCCCGCCTCTACTTTCCTGAGCTGGCACCTCACCAGGCATGTAACCGCCTGCGCCGTTGGATCACCCGTTGTAAAGAATTGCATGAAGAACTACTTCTGAGCGGCTATTCGCCCACCCAGCGTTTCTTTACACCCCGACAGGTCCGGCTGATCATCCGTTACCTTGGAGAACCCGGCTGAAATGAATCCATGAATGGGCATCCTAAGAGGCCAAGAATGCCCATCCTTAGCCTCTTACAGTGGGCATTGTAAGCTTCTTAGGATGGGCATTCTAAAACAAAGGATGCCCACCGACAGATGCATGAAAAAAAAGCGGATGGATTTCCCTCCCTGCCGCATCATTCGGCATCACTGCCACCGGCCCCTTGCCGTATATTTGCATTGTAAACATTGTTAAACTATTAAATATCAAAAACGTATGCCGCAAGCTTTTTTAGTTCGCAAGTATACTATTCCGGGTGAAGAACCACGGAAAGAAGTATTCAAACCTGCCCCGTTTTATTACGGGACACTATCGACCGTGATGCCGCCGAGCAAATTGCAGAAGAATCGTCGCTCACCAAAGGGGATGTGCTGAACGTCCTGGACCGTTATCAACGCTATGTCATTCAAAACCTTCAAAAAGGTTACAAAGTAGAACTGCTGGGATTCGGGACGGTCTACAACCGTTTGATCACAGGGAAAGGCGTTGAAAAGGCCGAAGAGGTAAAAGCAACACAAATCAGAAGCATCGTCCCCGGTTTTACTCCTTCGTACACAATCCTCAATGGTACCCGCCGTTATTCACTCTTAGGTGAAAAAACTACCTTAGTAAAAGTGAACATCAACGGAACTCAAGTTCCTGAAGATGAAGGAGGTGGTAGTGACAGACCCGAAATCGAATAATTCATTAAATTTATAAACACATGCAACAAACCATTGAAGCCAATCCGGCACCTGAAAACCCCAAACACAAAATCTGGGGTATCGTGTTAAAGGTGATCGCCACCGTAGTAGCCACCCTTTTAGGAGCCTTGGGACTCCAGTCTTGCTTGTAGCCATGGTTCCTATCTGCGAAACCGTCCTGCAGGGCGAGATCGAACTCATGCGCCATGCCACTGAAAGTGTCCGCTTTATCGTGGTCCACTGTTCCGCCACCCGTTGCAATCGGCCTTATACAGCCGAACAGTTGGAACGCGACCACCG
>NZ_QSDP01000181.1:0-6366 GCF_003463685.1 Parabacteroides sp. AM58-2XD | reverse complement strand
TAGTCTTTATTCGATATCAAAAAATAATTTGTGAAAAGCAAGTGATAATAAGAGATGGAGAAATTGCTCTTTCAAAGAGTCTATCAGTAATTGAATTTAATAAAACTCTGTTAAGTGAAAAGGAAAATGAACTTAAGTTGAAAATGAAAGAATTGGAGGATAATGTCGTAACGATTCAATCATTGATGCTTGAAAAAAAACAGCTTGGAGAATCATTGGCTCAAAGATGTAAAGTTTTAAATGAAGAGATAGTCACTTTGCAAAGTGAAATCGAAAATAAGGATTTTTTATATGAAAATAAACAACATGAACTTCAATTAAAAAGGGATGAATTAGAAAATACTGAAGCAAAAATTGAATTCATAGAATATGAAAAACAACAACTAAAGAGTGTATATTCTGCGCAAGCAGATGCTTTAGATAAGCAAATAACTATATTGCAGAGCGATATAAAAGCGAAAGAGTCTGTTATTAAGAATTTGAGAAATAAATCGAGAGGATTTTTACGTAAATATTTAGAAAATAACTATCCGCAAATGAAAAAACTTTATGATAAGGGAGATGTTGTTGTCAAATACTCAGATAAAGAATGGGAAGTTTTTGAGGAGTTGTTTTGTTCTATTTATCCTAAATTAATACCTAAGCTTTGTAAGAATTATCCTAAAATGAATAAAAAAGAACAGAGGTTCTGTTGTTTGTTATTATTAGGTGTAAAAACGGCAAAAATATCGGCAATTATGGATTTAGAACCTAATACCATTTCAAAATATCCAACTAACATTCAAGAAAAATATTTTGAATCGTATGGGAAAAAATCATTAGAAGATATATTGCTTAGTATAGTGTAAAATCCATATTTCAAATTTTGAACATTTGTTGCTTTGAGTTAGTTGTTGATAATCAATGTGCTGGTTCTGTTTTTTTATTTGTTAAATCCATATTTTTTCAAAAAAGGATTTGTTATTTTGCTGTACAAACAACAAATTAAAGTCAATTATGAAAAAAACAGTTATCTTATTCTTATGTATGCTTGTCGCATTTAGTGCATTTTCCAAAATAATGGATTCAAGAGATATCCATTTAAAAGCACGAAAGGCGGATAAAGATGTTCTCCGTAGTGTTATTCCTGTAAGGTCTTCTTTGGAAGGAAATACAATTTTAATCAACTTTTTTAACGCTCCGCAAAATGTAACAGTGACAGTACTGGATGCCGAAGGTAATAAAGTTTTTATAGAGGCCTATAGTTCACCGCAAATCGTTAAATTGCAGGCACATTATGTATCTGGTTCCTATACGCTTGAAGTAGCCTATGACGATACATGTTTATATGGCGATTTTGCAATAGAATGACCATTCCTTATACGTGCCAAATAATGGATATAGCAGTGAGCTCCATGAATATAGTAGATGGTTTATATAATTAAATAGTCCAATATACTAGTGGGGTTCACTGTGTGTTTTTTAACTAGAAGCGAATCTCTATAATTCTATAAGCTAAATACTATGATCGACATATCCGTCATAATGCCTGTCTTTAACGAAGAGAAGTATCTTCATGCAGCAATTGACAGCATACTTTCTCAGACTTTTGACAATTTTGAATTTATTATAATAGATGATGCGTCAACAGATAATTCATTGCAAATCATTAAGTCTTATACGGATAAACGTATTATATTGATTTGTAATGAATATAATGTCGGGAACTATCCTTCCCGGAATAGAGGATTGGAGCTTGCCGTTGGAAAATATATTTGTGTTATGGATGCGGACGATATAGCCTATCCTCAAAAATTTGAGTTCCAATATAAGTATCTGGAAACTCATCCGGATATTTGGGGAATAGGTACGAATTTTATTTTCTCGAATCCGCAGATGAAACGACATTTATCCTTATCATATGAACAATTGATGATTCATTTGCTTCAGAATAATACTTTTTTGCATTCATCTTTGATGATACGAACTGATGTGATGAGAATGCATGGCGGATATGATGAAAAATATATCTACTCTTCCGACTATGACCTTATGTCGAGGCTTGCATTATCAGGAAAGGTCGAAAATCTGCCGAATATATTGATGATGTGCCGTTGGCATGCGTCTCAGATATCCCAGTTACATCGAGATGAACAGAAAGCATTTGCTTATGATATATGCCGTAAATATCAGATTGAATTTATAAACCGTTATAGGAGCGCCAATCAGCAAACACCGGACGAGTGGACTGTCGGTATTCCGCAAATTGGACGAATTATAGCATTGTATACTTATGCGAGTTATACCGGAGATGTGATTTATGAAAAACAAGCGGATGAGTTATTAGAGCAATTATTGGAAAATGATATAGAAATTATTCCTTCTTTAGGACGGGAATGTAGTTTATGTAGCTTGGGATGCGGTCTTATATACATCCTGCGCAATGGATTTGCCGAAGGAAAAGAAGATGAAGTGCTGGCGGAACTGGATAAACGCCTGCTCATTCTCTGTATGAATTGGAAAAAAGAAGAAGTCTATTCTTTATATGGTTGGATACATTATTTGACGCTTCGGATAGATGTTTCGGAAGAAAGTTCTGTAACTCTTTTCAATAAACAAAACCTGATCCAATTACTGGATCGTCTGGAAGAGGTGGGAATGATTGATGAGTGTTTATTGAAGGACATCCGGATAATAGATGGTTTGGGGCTCTTTCCAGAGCGAACTAAACGGTTATTAGGAACGAAAGAAATTGTCAGTACGAACTACAATGATATAGAAAAACCGCTAGATGATGTAGTTACATTCGTAATCCCGGTTCGCATAGACTCGTCTGAACGGCAGGCAAATCTGGATGTGGTGTTAGATCAGTTATCGAAACGTACACATACTAAAATAATAATATTAGAAGCTGATTCCGGTCCCTTATATAAAATGCCAGAAAATTATCCGAATGTGACTTACTTATTTGTGAAAGACGATAACCCGATTTTTTACCGGACGAAATACCTGAATGAATTGTTAAGGCAAGCCGATACATCTATTGTTGGTATATGGGATACCGATGTGATAGTTCCGGATAATCAGATAGATTGTTCGATAGACGACATACGTGAAGGAAGAGCAGTCATGAGTTTCCCTTATGACGGATGTTTCAATTTTTGTTCGTTGGAAGATAGTTTTGTATTTCGAAATAACCGTTCTATTGATTTTTTGAAAGAAAGAGAACATTTTAACCGTGTTATTCATTCTGTCGGTGGTGCTTTATTAGTACACAGGAGTATTTATTTGAATGCAGGGGGAGAGAATGAGCACTTTTATGGTTGGGGGATGGAGGATCAGGAACGTGTAAAACGGATGGAAATATTAGGACTACCAGTTTCTCGAGTTACCGGAGTTTTATACCATTTGTTTCATTTTCGAAATGGAAACTCCCGATATTGTAGTGAACGGCAGAGGATAGAGAGCGGTAAAGAGTTTATGAAAGTTTGTAGTATGTCCAAAAATCAACTAAAACAATATATATGTAGCTGGAATAACATTGCTACGAATTTTGAAACTCAAATTTATTTATCTTTAAACACCAATGAAATTATATCGATCTAATTACGAGATCGTGGCTAATTATTAGCTTGAAATCCATGTTTTTGTAGGGCTCTTTTAATTTTACATAGCATGGAAGTTTAGCGGGTTTATTATCAGGGTGTTGTGTGGCGTGTTAAAATAGATTCAATCCACTTTTTATTTTTTTAGGTCCATACCTTTGTCTTGAAATTTAACAATAAATCTACCATGAAGCAGATGTATGCATTATATATAGGAATTGGGAAGTATCTGGATATCCGGTCAAAAGAATTGGCAGGTTATTTGATAAATCTTCTTTCAAGTCTTTATCAGGTTCATTTGATAGGGGATTTGTTTAATGACCAATCTCAGGAGTTAAGAAAATCTTATGATTTAATTTTTATTCAGAACTCTATTAGTCTGATTCATTATAAAAAATTGATCAAACAGTATGTGAAATGCCCGGTATTATTTGTTACAACTACCCAAAATATAGATAGTTATGTTACTCCTTTTGAAAATATGTTTGGTGTATTAAATATGGGAAATATAGTTCTGTCTACTCTAGGGATACCAGAAGAAATGGAAATCCGTCTTTGTTGTCCGGTGGAAAGGACAGGTAATTATTATTTTTACGAACAGCAGCCGGAGGTTTGTCGTATCGTTTATTGTCCAACCGGAAATTCAGTAGGCGAGAACGATTTCAAGTTGTTGACTTTTCTGGGGCAAACCAATGCCTCATTGACCATTGTTTCCGATGAATATGCGTGTTTGAGAAATGCCTTTCCTCCTTTCGTGACAGTTGTGTCGCGCTCTTCTTGGTTTTCAGCTTATAAGCAAGCGCATTTAGTGGTGGCATCCGGTTCGGAAGCTGTGCAGGCATTAGCTTTATGCAAACCTTGTGTCGTTATGGGTGATTACGGTTTGGGCGGATTGGTGACTTCGGAGAATTATGTCCAATTGCAATCTGTCCATTTTAAGGGGCGTAAGGGAGGAAGCTTCGGAGAATCGGTTTCTCCAGTTTTGCTCGAATCAGTGATACGAAAAGTGTTTGCATTTGACCGACGGGAAGATGTTTTAGCTCTTCAGAAACAGGTATTGGCAATTTATGGAAAGCATGTATTTAAGACAAAACTGTTACAAGAGATAGAGCGGATTACAAACATGTCTACATATATGAACAATCGTCAGAAACGGTTGTTATTGAAACCCTGTTTGTCTTCACTTTTTGCGGTGGAAGAATTGGATGGTAAATCGTATCTGAAGCGCGGATTGATTTGTTTCGAAGAACTGGATCAGGAAATGAACGATTTGTTGGATCAGTGTGATGGGGCAGTTTCTATTCAGGAACTGGCGGAAAGGAATGGATACGACCGTGAAGATTTGGAAATCTTATGGTCGAACTTGTATGAGTTGTGGAAAGAGAAACTAATCCTTTTTGCCTTATGAAACAGTTGCCGAATTTTGACCTGAGCATTGTGGTACCGTTGGGTGACCGGTTGGAATCGTTTGTGGATAGTCTTCCTTTGCGTACGGCTTATTACGAACGGAACGGCATAGAGGTTGTCTTGCTGGTGGATGAAGAAGCGGATTGTCGAAGTTTGTTGGCATGTATCCGTAAATACCCCTTTATTAGTTGGAAAGTGGTGGCTGGATCGTGGCAAAATAGTGCGGTAGCCTATAATGAAGGTATCTGTCAGTCGATAAAAAACTATATCCTGTTGATGTTCCCTGAATCTCTCTTTCAAGCGGATGTCATTTATGAATTGCGTGTGACGCTGGATGAATACCCGTTGCATTATGCGATCGGTTTTTCCTATGGCTGTTTGATGGTGAAGAAAGAGTATTTGGATTTGGTTGGTGGTTATGATGGACAATTCGATGTACTGGAAGGGGCAGAAGAAAACCTGTGTCGACGTATGGAACTGGCGGACATTCACCGTTTATATTATCCAGATGCCTTGTTGCAACTGGGGGAAAGCCGGTTATCGGAAGCTTTGGAACAAAGCGTACCAGAGGATCTTTTGTATGAAATGTTGTTACCCATAAAAAGCAAGGCAGACAATCGATCAAAAACGGGATCGGGAAAGTTGCTTTATGATTGGCAAGAACATCCATATGCAAATGAACAGTGTCGGGAGTATCTTTCGGCATTGAAGCAGTTCGATATTCCGTCTGACGTGGTCTTTGAAAAGTTTTATCCATTGATTGCGTTGATCCCGACTTATAATGAGTCGGAACGGATCACGGATTGTCTTCGGAGTGTGGAGAAATATTGTGACGGGATTATCTTATTGGATGATGACAGTCAGGATGATACGTATGAAATGGCCTGGTCCGATAAACTATTATTGAAAGCAAAGAAAGTCCGCACGGAGTTCAATGACAAACAGAACCGGAATATGTTGTTGGATATTGCTTCTTTTTTCAAAGCGGGATGGTTTATCTTCATAGATGCGGATGAACGGTTTGATGATCGTTTTGTGGATTTGCGGGAGGTGATGAAGATCTCAAATGTAGATATAATAGGTGTTTATATTGCGAACTTATGGAATAGTACGGACACATACCGATTTATGAAGGATCCGTATGCAAAGAACGGGTTATGGCTTAGATGGAGAATGTTTAGAGATAAGGGGAGAATGCAAATAGTAAATCAAAGAAAATTACATTTTCCTTCAATTCCTTATGCGGAGAAAAATTGTAATTTTTTTGAAGCAAAAACATTGTTACTCCATTTAGGATATTTAAGTCAGAATAAACGGAAATATAAATATGATTTCTATCAAATAGAAGATAAAGATAGAATCTTATGTTATGATG
>NZ_QSDP01000180.1:0-6394 GCF_003463685.1 Parabacteroides sp. AM58-2XD | reverse complement strand
CTGTTTAATAAGACTAATTTCAATGATGTCAAAGAACAATTTAATCCCCTTATTCCGGGATTATTTGATTAATTAATAACTCGTCCCGATTTTAACGGGACACTAGTGAATCTTCATATTCCACAACTTGCGACATAATGCGACCATACATCCCTTCAAATAAGAATAGAATAAAAACGAGTACTATCTTAATATAATACATAACCCCTGCCTTAATATTTACAAAAAAATTAACACTCAAATAACAACCGCACACATAAATATTGATTTTTTTAGCATTACAAATGCTTTTGCCATTAAACTCATCCTTATTGATAAAAAAGGCACTGCTTTCACAAGCAACACCTTTCTTTTTTATAACTAACTTGTAGAAACAAATCATATTCTATTTACTACAAACTAATTAGCATTCATGGTACCCTCTTCTACCTCTCTCAGGCTGAAAAGATTATATTTATAAAGTTAACATAAACTAGTAAGATTTTTCTATAAAAATCCAAATAACATCATTTGTAATCGAATTGTCAATATTATGTTTGTTGAAACAAAAATATGTATTTTAAAATTAAATTCACAAATAATGGAAATCTGGTATTACAATAGAGAAGTCCAGTCTTATTTATCTTTTTGTCAACTTATTTTAGGACGGGATGAAAGACGCGGACAAACACGTGTCAGCCATAAAAAAATCACAAAATAAGGTATCCCTTACATATTAATAACTAAGATATACAAACACGGCTTGCAACATTCCGCAAATGCCAGTATCTTTGTAAATTATTTATTAAATAAAATGGGAAGACGCTCAGGTTACAAAGACACAAATTTCAAAAAAGCCCCTCGCGGACGCAAAGTAACGGTAAAGGAAGAGAATACATTGCTCCCTTTCCTGTTCGCATTGCTAAGTGAACAGAGCAAAAGTTCCGTCAAGGCTTTACTCAGCCACGGACAAATCTTGATAAACGGGAAGGTTACCTCCCAGTTCAACGCTCCTTTAGTGCTGGGAGACGAAGTCGAGATCAGTTACGAACGGGGAAAGGTGGAATTCAGCAACCCCTTGTTACATATTGTCTGGGAAGATGACGACCTGATCGTTGTCAATAAGAAGAACGGGCTTCTGTCTGTCTCCAGCGACCGCGTCAGGGAACGTACTGCCTACCACCTGCTCAGCGATTACGTCAAGAAAAATGATCCCCGGAGCAAGATTTTTATCCTCCACCGGCTCGACCGGGATACTTCGGGACTGATGATGTTTGCCAAGAACCAACGGGTACAGAAAGCATTGCAGTCGAACTGGAACTCGGCCATCACCCAGCGTTCTTACGTTGCCGTAGTAGAAGGCCGCCCGGAGAAAGACCATGACCTGATCGTCTCGAACCTGGTTGAAAATGCCAAGATGCAGGTATATGTAACAGCTGAAGGTGATGGAAAGGAAGCCATCACCCGTTACCATGTGCTACACAGCAACGGCCATTATTCTTTACTGCAACTCGACCTGGAAACAGGACGTAAAAACCAGATACGTGTCCAGATGGAATCTATCGGACATCCCATCGCCGGCGATTATAAGTACGGCGCAGATACTGATCCCGCCGGACGGCTGATGCTTCATGCCCGACGGCTCTTCTTTATTCATCCGGAAACAGGGGAAGAAATGCGTTTCGAAACACGTATCCCGGATGCTTTCGTTTCATTAGCTAAATAAACTAAGACAGAAATATAGACATAGTATGAAGAAACTCTTTAGTATCTTATTGCTGGTGTTCGTAACACTGGCCGTACAGGCTCAAATTCATCAGCCTGTCAAGTGGAAAATAAAACTGGAGGACTCCAAAACTGCCGAAAAAGAAATCGTATTCACCGCCACCATTGAAAAAGGCTGGCATCTGTACGATATGAACCTGCCCGAGGGGGGACCTGTTTCAACCTCGTTTACTTTTGAGACACTCCAGGGGGCCGAACTGATCGGACAACCGGTATCCAACATCAAGCCGACCGTCGTTTACGACGAACAGTTTGCCATGGACCTCCGTTGGTTCCCCGGTGCCGTAACCTTTACACAAAAGGTAAAAATACTCGACCCGAAGAAGTTTAAAATCGAAGGGGAAGTCGAATTCATGGTCTGTAACGACGAAACCTGTTTGCCCCCCGACCGTGAGAGCTTTGCTTTCGACAGTAAAAATACGAAACTGACATTGCCTGCCGAAGCGCCTGTCGTGGAGAAAGAGGATGTTATAAAAGAACAGCCGGATACGAATCTCGTAGAGGAAGAAGGAAAAACCCTGACAACACCCGACCCGGCTGCTAAAGAAGAAAAAGTAATCGTCAGTCCGGAAAAGATTACCAATGCATTAACGAATGACGCAGCTTTATGGACACCGGTTATCGACGAGTTGAAAGCCTTTGGTGACACAACTGTTACGGCAACCGATACCTCCTGGCTATTCATCTTCTTCGCCGGATTCCTCGGCGGGTTGATCGCCTTGCTGACACCTTGCGTGTGGCCGATGATCCCGATGACGGTTAGTTTCTTCCTGAAACGTACGAAAGACCGGAAGAAAGCGATTCGCGATGCATTGACATACGGCTTGTCCATTATTGTAATCTACCTGGTGATGGGATTACTTATCACGGGTATTTTTGGGGCTAGCGCACTAAATGACTTGTCAACGAACGCTATATTCAATATTATATTCTTCCTGTTGCTGGTTGTATTTGCCATTTCGTTCTTCGGAGCATTTGAAATGGTTCTACCTGCTTCATGGACAACGAAACTGGATAGCAAAGCGGATTCTACCACCGGTATATTGAGTATCTTCTTTATGTCGTTTACCCTGGTACTGGTATCTTTCTCCTGTACCGGTCCGATTATCGGAACATTATTGGTTCAGGCTGCATCCATGGGGACGGCAGTCGGTCCGGCTATCGGAATGTTCGGGTTTGCACTGGCACTCTCTATTCCGTTCAGTCTGTTCGCCATCTTCCCGAATATGTTGCAAAGTATGCCTAAATCAGGCGGTTGGCTAAACTCCGTAAAAGTTGTACTTGGTTTCCTTGAACTGGCTTTGGCTTTGAAGTTCCTTTCCGTAGCCGACCTGGCTTACGGCTGGCGTTTGCTGGATCGTGAAGTATTTATCGTGTTATGGATTGTGATATTCGTTCTGTTAGGTTTCTATCTGCTGGGCAAAATCAAATTCAGCCACGACAGCGACGTGAAATATGTATCTGTACCGCGTCTGTTTATGGCAATCATTTCATTCGGCTTCGCCGTTTATATGGTTCCGGGGCTTTGGGGTGCTCCACTGAAATCGATCAGCGCCTTCGCTCCTCCTTTGTACACACAGGATTTCAGCCTGTATGATGACGAAGTCCATGCAGCCTATGACGATTATGAAAGCGGCATGGCCAAGGCCAAACTCCTAAATAAACCGGTGATGATCGACTTTTCCGGCTTCGGTTGTGTAAACTGCCGCAAGATGGAAGCATCCGTCTGGACAGACCCGAAGGTGAAACAGATACTCGAAAACGATTATGTACTAATCACCTTGATGGTAGACGATAAGACTAAACTGCCGCATCCGATCGAAATCGAAGAACATGGCAAAGTCCGCAAACTGAAAACAATCGGCGATAAATGGAGTTATCTCCAGCGCAGCAAGTTCGGAGCCAACGCACAGCCTTTCTACATTCTATTGAATGACGAAGGTAAACCGCTCGGCCCGTCTTATGCCTTCAACGAAGATGTATCGAAATACATACAATTCCTTGAAAACGGATTGAAAACGTTCAAAGAACAAAATAAATAATTAATCAATGTGCCGATATGCCAATGTGCCAATTAAGAATGCTCCTGTACCGACAGAGTTTCTTCATTTTCACATTGGCATATTGGCACATTAACTTATTGGCATATTATTACAATGTCTACGAAACAAGAAAAAATAGAAGCCTTCGGGCAACTGCTCGACATTCTGGATGAGCTTCGGGTAAAATGTCCTTGGGACAGGAAGCAAACAAACGAGAGTCTGCGTACCAACACAATCGAAGAAACATACGAATTGTGCGACGCAATTATGAAAGACGATAATAACAACATCAAAAAAGAGTTAGGCGACCTGCTCCTGCATATCGTCTTCTATGCAAAAATAGGCGAAGAGAAAGAAGCTTCGACATCAAAGACGTATGCGACAGCCTTTGCCAGAAACTCATCTTCCGCCATCCGCATGTATTTGGTGACGCATCCGCCGATACGGCCCAAAAAGTAGAACAGAGTTGGGAACAGATAAAACTAAAAGAAAAAGGCGGCAACAAAACCGTACTGGAAGGCGTCCCTGCTTCCCTCCCGTCTGTCGTAAAAGCCCACCGTATCCAGGATAAAGCCCGCAACGTAGGCTTCGATTGGGAACAGCGCGACCAGGTATGGGATAAAGTTCATGAAGAGTTTACCGAACTGAAGGCCGAGATTGACAAAATGGATGTCGATAAAATGGAAGGTGAATTCGGAGACCTGTTCTTCAGTCTTATTAATGCCGCCCGCTTATATAAGATCAATCCGGATAACGCATTGGAACGCACGAATCAAAAGTTCATCCGCCGTTTCAACTACTTGGAAGACCATACCATCAAAGAAGGACGTTCACTGAAAGAGATGCCTTTGGAGGAAATGGATAGAATATGGAACGAAGCCAAATCGAAAGGTTTATAAAAAAACAAAAGGGGAACCGACATCACGTCGCCACCCCTCCCTTAACTTAAACGCCAAAACTAAATCTAAACAAAAAACACAAATAATGATAATATTTTATTTTTTCTTGTTTTCATCTTTCCTATCGTCCGGTCCTTTCATAAAATTCCGTGCAAACTTATATTCTGCCCGCCGGTATTTATAAAGCTTTTCAGACGATAATATCTTTTTGAATTTCTCGTAATATTCTTTTTCCAAAGCTGCTTCCTTCATCTTCACTCCGAGACATTCATCATTCACTTTCGAATAATCGGATTCAGTCGGTGGATTCTTATGCTTCAGATCCTTCGTCAACTTACGGCATTCACGGCCAACTTCGAACATTTTTTGTTGTAACTCATTACACAACGGTATAAAAGCAGCTGCTTCTTCCGGTGTCAAGCCTACTTCAGCTGTAATGAAAGCATTTCGCTTTGCCTGAAAGGCCTCCTTATCAAAATGTCGATGTTGTTGTTTTTCTCCCTGCGCCAACACTTTCGAAGAGAACAAAACTGAAATCGCCACAAATGTAATAAAAAATATTTTGCTCATACAATTATTATTACAAAAATATGCTAATAACTTCTTTTTTTCGTCAATTTATTCGTAATTGCCCAATTCTTCTGCTAAAAGATAATCCGTATATTGGGCCTCCAGATACTCCAGGTATTCCTCATTTTCTGCTTCCATGATAGCAGTTTTTACTTCCGATGCATCTTTAGACTGTACTAACAATGTATCAGACTGGCTCTTTTCGCCGTCGAAACCGACTATTGCTTTAAAGAACAACCCCAGTCCGGCAAATACAGCAGCCATATACAACCACGGACGGGCACGGTCCATCATGGAGACCTTTTTCGCCTCGGCCTTCGGTTTCTCAGGTAACTGGCTCATTATATTAGCCGTGAGATCCTTCATATACCCGTCGGGCACAGTGAAAGGATTCTTTCCTTTAAAACGTTCCAGATTGTTTTGTTCTTTTTCCATACACTTCCGTTTTAATACACCTTTGACGAACTTCGCCCCAAAAGGTTTAAATGTCTTTTGTTAAAAACTCCTCGACTTTTTTGACTGCATGATGATAAGAGGCTTTGAGGGCACCGACAGAGGTTCCCAGAATATCCGACATATCTTCATACTTCATCTCGTCAAAGTATTTCATGGTAAACACCAAACGTTGTTTCTCCGGTAAAGTGAGGATGGCATTCTGCAATTTCAGCTGTGCCTCGTCACCGTCAAAATAGTCATCTCCCTTCAGACGTTCCAGCAAAAAGACATCGGTATCGTCGATCGAAACGTTATTCATATTCCGCTGGCGGTTCAGGAAAGTAATACATTCATTGATGGCAATCTTATACAGCCAGGTAGACAACTTCGCCTCTCCCCGGAAATAATCGATATTCGTCCAGGCTTTCAGAAAAGTATTCTGCAAAAGATCGTTTGCATCATCATGGCTCAGTACCATCTTTCGTATCTGCCAATATAACTTTTCCCCATAAAGATTCACCACCCAGGCAAAAGCATCCCTTTGCCGGGCCGGATCCCGTAGTTGTTCTACGATTTCATCTTCCGTATATTGCTGCATCCTCTCCATATTTGGCTCAAATATACAAAAAAGTACGGATATAAAAAAGCGGGCAACTTTACAGTTGTCCGCTTTTCGGAAGTGCC
>NZ_QSDP01000018.1:0-69094 GCF_003463685.1 Parabacteroides sp. AM58-2XD | reverse complement strand
GGCTTTAGCCACATTTCTCTCAGATAGAAAGCTTTAAGAAATGGGACTAAAGTCCAAAGAGATAGATTCTTTACTAGTCCGTCAGCTAAAGCAGACGGCAAATAGACCTGCAATAGTCAAGTGAGGTTGATGACAGGATAGTTCAATTCTGATAATAACTGAATTAACTGAATTAACTGAATTAACAAAATTCCGGTAACGGAGAATAATATAAAAATGGCAAAGAACAGGAAAGAAGAATATAAAGAGCAAAATCTGCGGTATCTGGAAGAAATAGCTTCACAGGAAGGTGTAAAGAAACTGGCTGGCGGGATATTATATAAAGTAACGGAGCAGGGGAGCGGTACTGTTTCTCCCCAGTTGGATAACGTTGTTTCCGTTCATTATCGGGGGACTCTGATGAATGGGCGCGAATTTGATAATTCATACGAACGCAACTGCCCGGAGGCCTTCCGTCTGAACCAGGTTATCGAAGGATGGCAGATTGCACTTCAACAAATGCATGTAGGGGATAAATGGGTTATTTATATCCCTTATACAGTAGGATATGGTAACCGGGCTTCCGGTCCGATTCCTGCATTTTCAACGTTAATCTTTGAGGTGGAGTTACTGGGGATTGCCTGAAGATTATCGGGATTACTTACGCTTTGAGGAATTCATCTAAAAAGCCTTTTGAGAAGTTCCGGGTAAGATTCTTTTTTTCCGCAATTTCATTGCTCATCCTGTTCATGGCTGTCCGGAAGAAAAAATGTATGAGATATTCATGCGTATTTTCTTTGCGGATACATTTCAGGCAATTTATATATTCGGCTCTGTCATCGTTTCTGATTATCAGGAGAGGAAGTTCTTTTTGTAGAAGGATACGATTTGCAAGCAGGCGTCCTATGCGCTCGTTTCCATCCCTGAAAGGATGGAGATATTCGAAATAACCATGAAATAAACCGGCTACAACCATGGGGTGGATTCCTTTTTCAAGTGCTTTTTCTGTTGATTCCAGTAGATGGGGGACTCTTTGTATTAATTCTTCGTGATCGCCGAATATTGTATCTCCCGCACACATATCAACATCTGTATATTCACCGGGAGTAGCTCCGGGATGCCTGTAGGCAAGCGTATGTTCAGTCAGGATGAAATGTAACTTTTTAATATACTCTTCAGTCAGGGGACCTTCTAAGTTTTTGATCATGTATTCGTATGCACTGAAATGATCCAGTATTTCAAAAGCTTCAACTAATGGTTTTCCTTGCGGAATCATACCTAATCCCTTTTCTTTCAGGATACGTGTTTCATCTACCGAAAACGAATTACCTTCGATGGCACAGTTGTGTGTTGAGAAAGAATTTCATTGTAGGTAATGAAATCCTCTTTTGAGAACCTGTCAGAAATCTGTTCTTTATATTCTTTGACCAACTGGTCATATTCTTTTATTTCGTTTTCGTACATAGATCGAATCTTCTATTGTTTGACTGAATGCAAATATATGCCTTATATTTGTATTTTGGTGCTTCAATAGGATACAAAAAAAGAGGCTGTTCTGCACAGCCTCTTCCTATATAAAGAATAAAGTTCTTATTCTCCTTTTTCAATTTGCTCCTGTACGATTGCATCTACAACGGCAACGGTTGTCAGGTTGAGGATGTCGCGGGTAGAGCTTTCTACGTCGGTGAAATGAATCGGTTTGTTCAATCCCATCTGGATCGGGCCGATGGTTTCTACGACACCCATTTCGAGCAATAGTTTGTAAGCACTGTTGGCCGAACTCAGGTTCGGGAATACCAATGTGTTTACATCTTTGCCTTTCAGCTTGTTGAACGGATACATATCGTCGCGCAACTTCTTGTCTAATGCAAAGTTTACCTGCATTTCACCGTCTACGACGATTTCCGGGTGATTCTTGTGAAGGTATTCGATAGCGCCGTGTACTTTCAGCGGGCTTCCCTGTTTATCGGAACCGAAGTTTGAATAAGATACCATCGAGATAACCGGATCGTGCGCGAAGAACTTCACCGCATCATGCGTCAGGCGGGCAATGTCGATCAGGACTTCTGTTGACGGATGACGGTTAATCAGCGTATCTGCCATAAAGAAAGTACCCTTTTTGCAAGTTACAATGTTCATGGCACCGAAATGATCGTATGTCGGACGGATACCGATGATCTCTTCCGCCAACTTTGTCACTTCCGAATAACGGCTGTAAACACCTGTGATAAATGCATCCGCATCGCCGGTTGCCACCATCATCATACCGAAAGCGTTCCGACCGACCATCTTTTCGCGTGCTTCCGAGAAAGTAACGCCTTCGCGTGCTCTCTTTTCAGAAAGGATACGGGCGTAGCGGTCGCGGCGTTCTTCTTCACGGTCGTGGCGCAGGTTGACGATTTCGATACCTTCCAGGCTCAGGTTTTCTTCGGCAGCAATTTTTTCCAAACGTTCTTCATTGCCTAACAGGATCGGATAACAGATTCCTTCGGCTTTGGCTTCTACAGCAGCTTTCAGCATGTTCACGTGGTTGGCTTCGGCAAATACCACACGTTTCGGATTTGCTTTTGCCATATCGGTGAAGGAACGGAGTAGTTTATTATCATAACCCATCATTTCACGCAAATGGTTGGCATAGCCTTCCCAGTCTGTGATTGTTTTGCGTGAGACACCCGACTCGATAGCTGCTTTGGCAACAGCAACCGATACTCGTGTCAACAACCGTGGGTCGAGTGCTTTCGGCAGGATATAATCGCGTCCGAAAGTCGTACGTTTCAGTTTATACGCTGCATTTACCACATCGGGAACCGGTTCTTTTGCCAGTTCGGCGATGGCATGTACGGCGGCCAGTTTCATCTCTTCGTTGATTGCTTTGGCATGTGTATCCAATGCTCCACGGAAGATATACGGGAATCCTAATACATTATTGATCTGATTCGGATAGTCCGAACGTCCTGTTGCGAAAATAATATCTTCGCGTGATGCCATTGCATCGGCGTATGAAATTTCCGGATTCGGATTAGCCAGAGCGAATACGATCGGGTTTTCGTTCATGGAACGCACCATCTCTTGTGTCAGCACATTGGCAACAGACAATCCCAGAAATACGTCTGTACCGACAACGGCTTCTTCCAGCGTCTTTATATCTCTTGTAGTAGCAAACTCCTTCTTCGATTCGTTCAGGTCGGTACGATGCGTAGAGATAACCCCTTTACTATCACACATAATGATGTTTTCCTTGCGGGCTCCCAGCATCACATACAGTTTCGTACAAGAGATGGAAGCGGCGCCTGCACCGTTGACAACGATTTTTACATCTTCAATCTTCTTTCCGGCTATTTCAAGCGCATTGAGCAGACCGGCACCGGAGATGATTGCCGTACCGTGCTGGTCGTCGTGCATCACCGGAATATCCAGTTCCGCTTTCAGTCGCTGTTCAATCTGGAAACATTCGGGCGCTTTGATATCTTCCAGGTTGATACCACCAAAAGTAGGGGCGATTGCTTTTACGGTTTCGATGAACTTATCGGGATCTTTCTGGTCCACTTCGATATCGAATACATCGATTCCTGCGAAGATTTTAAACAGGAGGCCTTTGCCTTCCATAACCGGTTTGCCGGCAAGCGCTCCGATATTACCCAGTCCCAAAACAGCGGTACCGTTAGAGATAACGGCTACCAGATTACCTTTTGATGTATATTTATAGGCATCAAGCGGTTCTTTCTCTATTTCCAGGCAAGGCTCTGCCACACCGGGAGAATAAGCCAATGATAAATCTGTTTGTGTACTATAGGGTTTTGTTGGAATTACTTCGATCTTTCCGGGTTTGCCTTCGGAATGATACCGAAGTGCTTCCTCTTTTGTTATCTTTGCCATAGACTTATGATATTTGTAGATTTTGTGTACGTTTTAAAATCGCCCACAAAAGTAACAAATTATTAGATATATAGTATGATATGCTTACAATTAGTTGGAAATATTTTAAATAAAACCTTTGATGTCAAAATTAATTGTTAACTATATTCTTTTCATAAAACTCCAGTGCACATAGATTGGTGGCGACGGTTTCCAGGGTTGTTTGTCCGGCTTGCCAGGCATAGACCGAATCGATAAAACGGTCTGTTAAACGGATAGCTTCAGACATATTTAATTCATTCATCCAGTGTTTGAGGTCTTCCAGCTTTTGGAGGGTGACCGGTTGTATGTTGCGCAAGCCGGAGAAGGCGATGTCGGAAAGCTGGAGTTCCAGTTCGGCAAGGAGATTCTTTATGATCATTGTGTTCGCTTTTAAAAAGTTAGAAGTAGAAGTTATCAATCTCTGAAGCGGTGATAATACTGATTGGAATCAGTGTGTCCGGTCGTTTCTGGCAGACCATGTAACGCTGTTTCTTTTCTGTATAGGGTTGTCCCAGTTGTTCCAGTTTGCGGATGGCATTACGGTTCAGTTCGCTGTATGCCAGGGAACCTTCCGTCTCTGTCTGACCGTCAGTCATGGTGAAATAGAGTTTCTGTTCGGAGGAGCTGAACCGTACCTCTGAAAGATGAGTGAAAGGGACTAAAGCCAGTTGTTCGGGTTGTTTTTTCCGGAAATAATCGTAGTGTTGGTCCGGACGTATGGATAAATCGGATAACTCCGGAACCGTAAGTAATGTATTCAGATGACCGATTGTTACTTTATCTGCTATCTCACATTGTGTCTGTGAAGACGATGAGAGGCGGTTTTGCCTGTTCAGCTTGAAGTTGCGCAATGTAAGGGTGGATATCGATAACCGGGCCAGTGATGCGCTGTTCCCCCAAAAGCTTTGCATCTCGAGTTGTTTCCTCAGGTTTTCCGGTGTAACGAGTGACTGGGTATGTTCATAATAATCAGCCATGCTCGATGTCAGTGTGCAGATACTCTCTTTCTCCTGATAGAAGAAATAAGCCGTAATTCCGAAATAACCCGAACGGGTTTGCCAGGGATAAGCGCCCAGTCCGGTGAAATGGCCGATAGGGGTGGTGTAATAATCCGAGCGTGTCCCTTCAATCAGTTTGCCGAGCATCTCGTTGTTTTGTGTATTCCGTAAGAGTAAGGTAAGCGTGTTATACAACCGGGAGAGCGTGGCAAAAGTTGTCAGAGGCTGAAAACCCACATGTTTGGCAAGCATATTTTCGATATCGGAGGAGAGCGAACGGAATAAGCGGGCCAGATTTCCGATTCCGCAGGTTTCCAGGCGGATGGAATACTGGATGGCTGTTTCCGCCTCGTTTTCTCCACAACTGATCAGGCCTTTTTCCAATATGCCGAGGATGAAACGGGAAGCTCCCTGTAGGACTTTTACCGTATCCTCCGTCAGTAGGGAGAGTTCCGGCTGGTTGCCGGCGGAGTCGGACGATAGTATTCCCTGCCGGCTCAGGTATGACAGGATGGCTATCAGTTTATGTTTGCACAATCCGTTTTCTCCGCATTTGCAGACGGAACGGTTCAGGCTGTCTTCTTTGGGAAAATAGACCGTGATGTTTTCGGTGTTGATAGTGGCTTCCAGCATATCGCCTTCCGTGAAGTCGGCCGTCCAGCCATCCTGGATAAGACGGAGGGTGTCTTCGAACAATTTCTTGCCGGCTTGTTTGCGAAGTTGCGTAAGGTCTGCATTTATCAATTTCTCCCAGGGGGCGGAAGAAGGCAGGTCCGGAGACGTTTCCGGCAGGGCGTTATCGTCTTCTGCGGTTGCTGCATAACCGGCTGCGGCAAGTATTCCCATCAGGATATGCTTGCAGACAGTTTTGGAAGGACAGCTGCATGTACTTTGGGATACATTGGGGGCGAGGCAGACGGTGATGTCGTCCAGTTGGACCTGTAGATTGCTGCCTGTAACCGTCAGGGCGATTTGTCCGGTCGTTTCCAGGTCTTTCAGGGCACGTTTATATAGACCTTTGTTTGCCAGCGTAACCAGGAAGGCCTCGTTGGCAAAAGCGACGAACTGTCCGGCGGAAGCGTGGCATCCGTCTCCGTTTATGATATAATCTTTCCTATCCATTCTGCTAACTCTTCAGGGGTTATTGCGGCTACATCGGCACCCATGCCGGCAATGGTCCGTGCGGCACGGACATCATAACAGGGGGCACCGGAGTAGTCGAGTGCCGGCAATATGAACAACTTACTTCCTGCTTCGATGATGTCGCGGCAGGAGCGGAACATATAACTATAGTTGTTCCCGTCGTAAAGGTCGCTTACCAGTACTACTATTGTTTTTTGTGGCGCGGAGATTAGTTTCTTTCCATATTCCAGCGCTTTATGTATATCCGTTCCGCCACCCAGCTGTACTTTCATCAGGATACCGACCGGATCGTCGAGATGTTCGCTCAAATCGACGACCGATGTGTCGAATATCGCCAGCTTGACCGAAAGAAAGGGCATTTTGGCAAAGATGGAGGCCATGACAGCCGTATAGATTACCGAATCGAGCATGCTGCCGCTCTCATCTACCAGGATGATGATATGCCAGGGATTGTAACGACGTATGTTCTGGTTGAAATACAGGCGGTCGGGGATAATTGTCCCGTGTTCGCGGCTGTAGTTTTTCAGATTCTTTTCGATGGTCTGCTTGAAATCGAAGTTCCGGAATATTTTGTAGCTGGAATTGGTATGCGGAAGTTTCTTTCCGTAGAAGGCTTTGCGTACATTTATTTCCAGCTTCTTTTGAATCTCTTTTATGACCTGTTCCACGATTGAATAAGCCAGCTTTCTGACATGTTCCGGCATCATGTTGCGGAACGTCAGGATATTTTTCAGCAGTCCGATATTCGGTTCGAGTTGGCTCAGGACAGATTCGTCGGTCAGCAGTTGGGTAAGGTTATATTTATCCAAAGCCTGTTTCTGCATGATTTCGACGGTCTTTCTGGGGAACAGCTTCTTTACTTTTTTCAGCCATCCGGGGACGGTCAGCATGGAGCCGCCACGGCCTCCCCGGTTCGGGAAGTCGTTCCGTATTCCCTGTTCATCGGTATATTCGCGGTTGTATAGGAAATAAAGCGTACCGTCCAGTTCTGCGTTCTCCGGGTCGAGGGGCAGGCTGTTTTCGGCAAAGTCTCCCAATATAAGCCGCCAGCGGTTGACTATTTCGTGCTTGTCCATTCGATGATTCTCCATGTTTTTAGTGCTTCTGCCGCCAGTTTATCCAGGCGCATAGCTTCGGTGATTTCCTGTTGCGAAACAGTGATACTTCCTGTTAAGCGGGCTTCCGCTACCTGATGATATTCCGCAACCTGTTGTCCCAGACGGCTGACTTCTGCCGGGAGAAAGCCGGTGAAGGCATAACGCAGGTTGGGCAGAATAGTCAGGAAAGTCTCCTGGTCGGCATTGGCGATAACGCGGTCTATCGCT
The DNA here is from genome assembly GCF_003463685.1 of Parabacteroides sp. AM58-2XD. Classification (NCBI taxonomy): domain Bacteria; kingdom Pseudomonadati; phylum Bacteroidota; class Bacteroidia; order Bacteroidales; family Tannerellaceae; genus Parabacteroides; species Parabacteroides sp. AM58-2XD. The sequence continues at coordinate 61,752 of NZ_QSDP01000018.1, read as the reverse complement.
TCCAGGATATGCGGGTCGGTAAATAACACATCGCGGGCAATCAGAAACAGGCCGCAGATAAAGGAGGCCGCCTGCTCAGGATGCGTGATGCTGCTTTCGAGGTAGGCGGCTATCTGCCGGCAGAAAACAGCCTGTCCGGTTTGTCCTTCTTTATAATGTATAGCAAGGCAGAGGCCGAAGAGGCGGCTGTTGCTGAAACTATCGTTCAATATCTTCTCTACGGCAGACAGGAAAGCGGCGGTATCGAACCAGTCTTTCGTATCCATGGTGAAACTGTAGAGATTGCGCATCTGTTCACATATTTCCTGTTCTTCTTCTTCCGTTGTGCTTTTCAGTGACGGAATCAGTACGACTGCTCCATTGAACGCGGTTCGTGCCAATCCGGCAATGACCGGCTGGATAGTTCCGTCCATCAATTGCTGCATATTGGCGAGGTATAACAGGCTGTTGATAAGTTTGCAGAGGCTGATAAAATTCCCTTCGCTTTCCACTACCAGCCGGACAGTGTCTTCATACCGGGAATAAAAGCCTTCTATCCCCATCACCTGAACGGAGATGAGCAGTTTGCCCAGCTCTTCTGCCGTCATGCTGTCTTTAAAATTCTTTTCGATGAGCGAGTTGCAAACCTGCGAGAGTGTCGCCCCATAGACGGACAGGTCAATCAAACGGGTTTCAACGCCTGTGCCGTAACGGCATATCCATTGTTCCCGTACCAGGTTTTTGTTCTTCTGGTTCACATAATCGGGACCAGACTGAAGGGTGGCGAAACCTGTCTCCAAAAACTCCATCTGGTGAAGGAAACGGCTTTTCCTGTAATGGGCCGGATTCTTAATGATGTCGAGCGTTACTTCCTGCCGTTCGATAGTCAATGTCTTTAACCGGTGAAGCGAACATAAGGAACGAAACTCACGGACCACAGGCGGGATGCAATCGTTGGCCACAATCTTTCCGGCACCCATCCCGGAGAGAAGACGGTACAGGAAATCCACTTCGAAAGTCGAAGTCGCATTCAGGTCGCCTTTCACAAAACAACTTCGTACACCATCCAGCAATTCATATACGCCGGCACTCTGTTTGCCTCTCAATATAGCCAGCGAACGTGCCATATTCAAGGCATTGATTTCATCGGGCAGGGAGATTATCTGTGTTTTACGGGCATAACGGGCCGTCTTTATAATATATTCGAGAACGGTCGAAGCAAACGGGTCTTTCTTTTGTTTTTCCATCTTTTCCCAGACTTCCTGGTAGAAAGCAGGGAAGGGCATACCGGCGGCGTAACCGCTTTTACTGTCGGCTTCCTTAAATGTGTAAGGCATCAGATAAGAAGCGACATGCTCCGGGTTGCCTGATTTCAGCGATTGTTTCCGGTCTGATTGCAACTCATCCATTAAGTCGGAGATATGGAAAGCACCTGCCACTACCAGTATTTTCTGATGGTTGGGGATTGCTTTCCGTATTTCTGCTGCCATATAAGTTTCCCGTTGCCGGTCTTCTTTCAGAGACGTTTCGTTGCCCGGTGTTGCCAGCCGCATGAAATAACCGAGATGAAATACGTTACGCACGAAATCGTGTGTTTTCATTTTTCCGGTATCCAGTTCGAAGCGGCTTTCCCAAAATTCCGCAAAGCTGCGGCATCCGGCTTTGCGGGCAATCATGGCCGTATAGGTATTTACTTCGTATTCCTTATTCTCATTATAATAGAACTGTGTCTGCGGCTCTTCCTCTATTTTATTTATCAGTCGAAGTGCATAGGGCAGGTCTATAAAACGGGTCGGTATGTTGCGACGTGCCCCTTCACGGATAGCGACCAGTTCCGGCGAATAAGAGAGGAATGGATAGTAAGCGCGATACTTTTCTTTTTCTTCACTTACTTTTCCCTCCTTGTCGTCGTAACTGTAATAGATGCAAAAAGGCGGAACCGATTGCCCGTTGGCTATGTAAGGCAACAGTTGTGCCGAATCCGAAGGCCCTTCTATCAGAATCAGTTCCGGACGGAAACTGTCGATTGTACGTTGCAGATGCAGCGCACAGGCAGGGGAGTGGTGACGTACCGGAAAGTACACCACCTGTCCGTCCATATTGAAACTGGTAGCGAAGAGGTGCTCTATTTCAGCCAGGTCCGGTTGTCGTAATATTCCTTCCATTTTCCTCCTTGTCTTTCGGCTTTCAGCCGGACTACGCCGTTAAAGTAATCTTTCAGTTTGGGCAAATCGTCTTTGTTTTCTTTCATGACGGCACCCAACAGGTTTTGTACCAGGGAACGCATGCTTACGTTTCCGTCTCCGTAATAATATCCATCCAGGGCGGACTGGTAATAAACGGATACGGCCTCGGCTGTACTCATTACGCCCGACATCTTCTGTATCTTGGCTTTCTCGAAGGAGGTTCCGTTGCGTAGTTCGTTGAAGGTGGAGGCCAGAATGTCGACAACCTCCTCCTGCACTGGCATTTCCAATCCGTTGGCAGCCAGCATTCCCTGGCATTGGTCGGTGATGATGCGGCTTTCCAATGCCACGCTGCGTATCGGTTCGACTGTCTCGAAGTTGAAACGGCGTTTCAGGGCACTACTCATTTCGTTAATCCCTTTGTCGCGGGTATTGGCAGTTGCTATCACATTGAATCCGGATGAGGCGAAGAGCAACCCTTCTTCTCCCAGTTCGGGTATATTCAATACCCGGTCGCTCATAATACTGATCAGGCTGTCCTGTATTTCCAGCGGGCAGCGGGTAATCTCTTCGAAGCGTGTGATGATTCCTCGTTTCATGCCGATATAGACGGGAGAGGGGACAAGGGCTTCCTTGACCGGTCCTTTGGCAAGCAAAAGGGCATAGTTCCAGGAATATTTGATATTGTCTTCGCTGGTTCCTGCCGTCCCTTGTACTGTATTGGTACTGATGCCGCAGATAGCGGCAGAAAGCAATTCGCTTAACATGGTCTTTGCTGTGCCCGGTTCGCCAACCAACATTAATCCCCGGTTACCGGCCAGGGTGATAATGGCACGTTCAACCAGGGCGTCGTCGCCGAAGAACTTCGGGGTGATGGTGACCAGCCGCCCGTCCAGTTCTATCGGTTCGCTTTGACCGAGGATAAAGGCACGGACTGCACGGGGAGAGAGTTGCCAGTTTACCGGCTTGGCTCCTGTATCTTGTTTGCGGAGTGCGGCAAGCTCGTCGGCATAGCGCATCTCCATCAATGGTTTCTGAATTTTGTTATCCATATAATATATGTAAGTGCTGTATTTGTTTTATTCGATTATTCATTCAGCGGAAAGGCACGATTCAGTATATCCAGCAGAGTGCTGATAAAGCGTTCGGGGATAGATGATAACGGTAGCCTTTCCTCTTTGGGCAACTGTATGGTGTTTATATCTTCCCCTTCTTCCACAGATGAGAAGTATAACTCTTTCAAGAAACAATCACTTTCTTCGTAAACAAATGAAAGTTGTGCCACCACGTTGAAAGACCGGTCTATGATATGAAGCGTGTTGTTTTCTATCCGGATAGTTATATCTGCCGTTTCAAACTCGTAAATGTTGCTGAGATAGACTTTTTTCCCTGAATAACGAAGAAGGGTATCTCCCTGCTTTTCCGTTTCGGTCAGACGATGGACTGGTGCGCTCAGTTGGGGAATGAAAGGAATGAGCTCGTAATCGTCCAGTTGCTCTTTCCAGCCAGCCAGTGTTTCATCGGGCAAGTCAATCGGATGCACGAGGGAAATGACAGCGTTGTCCGGGAGAAGGAATTCTTTTTCGTCGACAGTTGTGAACGTGCCGTCTTCCAGGTAACGGAAAGAATCCTGGAGTTTCCCTTCCTTATAGACGCCCCAGATAAGTCCGGTTGCTATATACCGCATGACCGGATTCTCTATAAAGGTTGCCAGCCAGGCCTCTTTGGGCCAGGTCCGTCCGTTCTTGAGCGACTGTTCCAGCCGTTTTTTTTGAATATTAGTCTGCGTCTTAACCCGTTTCTTCAGGCCGGCCTGTTCGGCTCTGGCATTTTCAGCTTTCTCCCGATTATCGCTCTTTAAAGGGGCGGGAAGTGACTTGCTTACTTTCTGCTTATCAAGATCAAGTACGGATATGCTGAAGTCGGGCATCAAAGTTACCCGGAAAGTACGTGTGCCATAATCCACCATCTTTTCTCCCTGGCGGTTAAAACCGAAGTTGGGGATGATTTGGTCGGCGAGTTCTTCTATCGACAGGCCTTTCCGGATGGCGGCTTGCCGGAATGCTACCCAGGCAGCACGTTTGTACATGCCGTATGGAGCAGTCTCCATCCAGTCGTTGAGTATGATAAGCGCGTTAGGACTAGCTTTCAATCCCAGTAACTTCATCGTGAGGCCGACAAGTTGTTTGCGGGAGGCTTTCGACCATGACTTTATCAGAGGGGCTAATTGGGCTATCTGCCATTCTGCCCCGTAGAAACAATAAGGAAGCAGAAGCATCCTCCTGTTGGCCTCCGCACTGTCTGCCAGCCAATAGCGGAACAGTTCTTCCAGGGCCGCCTGCCATTCTTTTTCATCGATGAAAGGGACAATCGCATCACAGGCATGTAACCGGGTGATTTGGGTGAGTGCCATATGTTCGCTTAATACATAGCGGAGCACATGGCGCGGTACAAACTCGTCTACATCGGTTTCGTTTGCCCAATGGATTCTCGTATAAGGCTTCTGCGGTAACCAGGCTATTTGTTGCGTGCAATAGAGCTCGATATGTTTGCTGCAATAGTCGATAACAGCCTGTTTGTTTCTGAATTTGATTTTACTGGCTGAGGCATGTGAGTTATCCCAGTATTTGAATAACTGCCGGGTCCAATTCTGCGAATCTTCATCCAGTTCCGGATATAGTTGTTCCAGTAAATTGCGGGTTTTCTTCTCCTTGTCGAGGATGATCTTTTCGATGTTCCTGCGGATTAGTTTGGAGTTTTCCTTCAGTAATCCCAGTAACTGCTCATAGTCTTTCAAGCCGCAATCGGAAAACAGCTTATTCAACCAGATCAGTCTCTTTTTCAATGCGACATCACTATATAAATAATCGTATGCTGCCTGTTTGTTCTTACGGATTATATCGTCGAGCGGCATCTCCTGAAGTGTTTTCAGAACCTGCCAGTCGGAGGCTGTATATGCTTCGCAATAGCTGTCGAATAATGCTGCTAAATCCGGTTGTTGCTTTCTCTTCATATCCTTTTATTCTTCTTTCAATACATCAAAAATACCCAATATACTGCTCAGGAAGCGGGCCGGGACACTTTCGGGCGAGAGGATTGCGTTGTTTTTCGGTTCGTCGTCGGTCGTCTGGTCTTCTCCCATGCGGTAGAGGATGACATCTCCGAGTGTCACGTCGTCATTATATTCCTGCCCCATGTACATATATTCGAAGTTCAGCAGGGCGGCCATATTCAGGTACTTGTCTACCAGATGATAACAAGTGTAGCTGCCGGCATCCCATACCTCTCCGCGAACCATGTTGTGTTTCTTTGCCATGCCGCTTATCTTTCCTGACTTGACGCTCAGGCCGTTGTAACGGGTTATCTTATTTCCGTCCGTCTCCTTTTCTCCTAAAACAATTATGGGGGCGGTTAGTTGCGGGATGGGCTGCACAATTTCATAATCATCCAGTTGCTCCTTCCAGCCTGCAAGAACTTCTTCCTCCAGCTCGATGGGATGGACGAGGGTGATAGCGGCCTTTTCGGGCAGCGTATATTCCTCTTCATCTACCGTATTGAATGTGCCGTCTTCCATATAACGGAACGTTCCGGTCAGTTTGTCTCCGTCATACACACCCCATATCAGGGCGGTTGCAAAACGATGCATAATCGGGTTCTCTACGAAGAGGGTGTTCCAGGAACCGGCTGTCCAACGGCGTCCGTTCATCAGCACCTTTTCCAAACGGTTGGTTTGTGACTGTACGGTGGCTTTGATTTGTTTCTTCAGTTCGGTGAATTCCTTTTTGGCGGCCGTCGCTTTCACTGTGTCGTCATTGGCTCCGGGAGAAGGCATCGACTTGATGGCTTTCTGTTTTTCGTTGTCGAAGATAGAAAGTGAGAAGTCGGGCATCAAGGTTATTGTGAAGTTTCGCGGACCGTAATCGAGTATCTTTTCTCCTTCCTTATTGAAGCCCAGGGTAGGGACAATCTTGTCGGAGAGTTCATCCTCCGGTATTTCCAATGCTTTGGCTGCAAAAGAGAAGGCTGCCTTGGCGGCATTTTTGACCTGATTATTGGGGAACTTGACAGAGATGCCGTCTATCATGACCAGTGCAACGCTTCCTCCGTTCATGGCGATGGCGTTGACCACAAAGGCGGCGATAGCACCACGTGAAGCTTCGGCCCAGTCTTTCAACTGCGTTTTGAGGCGGAGTATCTGTGTGTCGGAACCGTAGATGCAATACGGGACCATAATCATTTTCTTTTTGGCTTCGGCTCCGTTCTCTTTCCAGAACAGATAAATGTTCTCCATCATTTGCTGGAAGTCCGGAGTATGCAACTGCTCCGTTATTTTATCGCAAGCCTTTATTTTGTAGGCTTCTTCCAGACAGAGATATTCGGAGAGGATATAACGGGTGACGATGGCGGGCGCTTTTTCGGTCATGTCGGCAAAGCGTACGTCGGTGAACATGTCTTCGGGTATCCAGGCAATGAATTTCTGATTATCCTTGTCGAAGTTGTCGTTGCAATATTCGACGACGCTTTCTTTGGTAAAGGTAAAGTCTGCACCGAATTTCCGTTCGTTGTCCCAGCGTTTGATGATTCGTTTACCGGCTGCCAGGGCATCTCCTTTCAGTTTGGATAATCCCGATTCCAGCAACGGACGGGTTGCTTCTTCATGGAGGTTAATCAACTCTTCGGCAGTCTTGCGGAGTATCTTCGATTTGTTGGATAATAACCCGAGCAACGGTTGGACGTCCGTTATTTTACAGGTTCCGTAAATCATGTCGAGCCAGTTCTGTGTCTCTTCGATCGAGAGGTCGCCGCTGTTTAGCAAGTCCAGTGCCAGAGACTGGTGGCTGATAATATCTTCTTTATCCAGAACGTCCTGCATCCGGTTCGGGTTATAGGCATAGGCTTTGAAGGCTTCGGCATAGGTGAACCGGCTGGTGGTGTCGAGTAATAGCCGAAGGCTTTCCTTTGGAGAACTGTTCAGCCATTTCTTACGTGTTTCAAGGAATATGTATGTAAGATATACCGGATTATTTATTGCGGCACTGGTACGGACCTGAATCAGCAGCACGTTGATGAACCGCCGGACCAGTTCCGACTCACAGTATAGAAGAGCCAGGGCACCGATCAATAAAGCCGGAGCATTTTTCCCGTATCCCCAGCCGAAGTTGCTGCAATTCTTCAGACGATTCTCCCAGGCAACCTGCGGTGTCGAATCGTCGGTCAGGGCTGAAATAAAATTACCAGTGTTACCTAAGTTTTCTCCCAGCAGGTTAAGCATGCAGCGGGCTTGTAACTCTGTACTTTCTGCCAGTTCTTCCGTGCCTTCTCCATTTTCGAGCAGGATTGACAAAAGGTAAAGGCTGTAGGCAGCCTGTTGGATGGGAGTTGTCTTTGCCAGCATCCGGTAGACTTCCATGAACAATTCCTTATCTTCTTTATACAGGGTATGGAACATGGATGCCTTATCGGTATCATTATCTTCCGTCAGAATTAAATAATAATAAATGCCTAAAGGTGCCCCGATCGATTGCAGGAATGCCAGCATCTTATGCGGATTGAGATGGAAGAACAAGGCTCGTGCCGATATAGTCTCTTTGAGCAGTTGAAGTAAACGCTCTTTTAGTTCGGGAGCGAACTTATAGCAGAAATACAGGATGAATGTGAAACTCGGACCGGAATATCTGTAAGCCAAAACGGTCAGTACCGGTAGATAGCGGGCATATTTATCCGCATCCTGTTCCAGCAACAGGATGGCCAGGTATAAAGCCAGGTATAATTCATGGGTGTTGTTTCGCTGTTCTTCCAGTTCCTTTAATTTATCGGAAAGAAGCAGGTCGGCAAATGCTTCCGATTCGGACGGGCAATATTTCAGTAATATCTGTGCTGTTTCATATAACTCCGGACCTTGTGTTTTGTGACGGGTTACCGACTCTTTAATCAGGTTCCTGAAATCATGGCCGTAACCGATGCGCAGGCAAATCTCCAGATCATCTTTCATTCCCCATTTCTGGATAGGCCCGTCGCGACGTATTTTCGAGAGGATAACCAGCATGCGGCGTGCCAGCTCCGCATTGTCCCCGTTTAATTCATGTATAATCCAGGCGTCATAATTAACATATATCTTTGGGCTCGACATCACCGTTTCGGGAACCTGGTCGATTTTCTCGTCCAGATATTCATATACTTTCGGGGTGAAGGCGCATTTGTAGTATCCTTGCTCATAGATTCTAGTCCATTGTTCGAGCATTTGTTCTTTTGTCATGGTGTCGTTTTAAAGTTTGCTTTGATTGAATATATAAGCAAATGTATAAAAAATATTTTGTAATTTTGCACCTTCCAAATAATAAGGGTGTGAGACAGACAATGAGAAAATATCTGAAATGGCTGCTACCGGTGATTTTTATCGCCTACTATAGCTGTATCACGTTATTTATCCATGTCCATATCGAACATGGCACGACGATTGTCCATTCACACCCTTTCGGAAAGCTGAACGGCGGTCCTTGCCATCATCATGCTACTCTTTCCGAGATACAGCTATTCCATATACTGACGACTCTTAGTGTGGAAGATGGAGCTGTTCATGCGTTACATCTGAATTTTAATGCACAACAGATCGCTAAAATAGTTGAACATCCGGTCTATCCGGACTATAAACTCCCTGACAAAGGGCAGCTTTGCCTTCGTGCCCCTCCTGTTTTCTGATAAAGAATAGTAAGACTTTTATTGATAGGGATAGGTGTTTCTACTATAAACATCCCATCCTTCTAATCTTTTGACCCGGGTCGAATACATTTTTGACCCAGGTGAAACACGTAGTTGACCCAGGTGAAATATGTATTCGACCCAGGTCAATAGCATAAAACATCGGAGGCTTTGAATTAGAAAGTGCCATGTTTTACATTATAACATTACCTATTTATCAGAACAAATCGCAATGAATAAGATAATTACGCTTATACTATGCCTGTGTTGTGTCTTTACAACAGCATGGGCGGATGATGCTCCGGTCCTGAATCCGTCGGATGCCAATATCGTGGGACATATACTGGACAAGAAAACGGGTGAGCATCTTTCTTTTATTAATGTTTTCCTAAAAGGAACGACAATCGGTACATCGACCGATGCTACCGGTCATTATTACCTGAAGAACCTGCCGGAAGGCAAATACACCCTGGTGATGAAAACGCTGGGCTTTAAGACAGTAGAGAAACCTATCACCTTGAAGAAGGGGAAAACGTTGGAAATCAATTTTGAGGCGGAGGAAGACCTGGTATCGTTGGATGGTGTTGTCGTATCGGCAAACCGTAATGAGACAACCCGCCGCCTGGCTCCTTCGTTGGTGAATGTGCTCGATTCGAAAACATTTGAGACGACACATGCTACTTCCTTAGCAGACGGCCTGAACTTCCAGCCCGGTGTGCGTGTGGAAAACAATTGCCAGAACTGCGGGTTCCAGCAGGTGCGTATCAATGGACTTGAGGGTCCTTATACGCAGATATTGGTTGACAGCCGCCCGATATTCAGTGCTCTGACGGGTGTGTACGGTTTGGAACAGATTCCGGCCAATATGATCGAACGTGTGGAGATTATGCGTGGGGGAGGTTCCGCCTTGTTCGGTTCTTCTGCTATTGCCGGTACGATTAATATCATTACCAAAGAACCGTTGCGAAATTCGGCACAGATTTCTCACTCACTGACGATGATTGGCGGCGACCGTCCCGATAATAACACAACGATAAACGCATCGCTGGTGACGGACGACCATAAAGCCGGTATTTATATGTTCGGACAGAACCGTTATCGCGGGGCTTACGACCATGACGGTGACGGATATACCGAACTGGGCAAACTGAATGCCCGCACGCTCGGTTTCCGTTCTTACCTGAAAACAAGCATGTATTCGAAGCTGACTTTCGAGTATCATAATATCAATGAATACCGTCGTGGCGGTAACTTGTTGGATTTACCTCCCCACGAAGCCGATATTGCCGAGCAGACCGAACATAACATCAATGGCGGTGGCTTGAAGTTCGATTTGTTTTCAAAGGATTATAAGCATCGTCTGAATGTTTATACTTCTGCCCAGCATACTCAAAGAAGCAGTTATTATGGTGCAGACAAGAATCCGAATGCTTATGGCAGCACGACGGATATGACCTTTGTCGGAGGAGCGCAGTATTCCTATGAATGGGATAAATGTCTTTTCATGCCTGCCGAGTTTACCGGAGGTGCCGAATATAACTATGACGATTTGCAGGATAAGATGTTAGGGTATCACCGCACGATTGAGCAGACTGTGCATATCGGTAGTGTTTTCCTGCAAAATGAGTGGAAGAATGAGAAAATGGAGTTTCCTGGTTGGTGCACGGATGGATAAGCACAATTTGATAGACCATGCGATATTCAGTCCGCGTGCCAATGTGCGTTTCAATCCGACCAGCGATATAAATCTGCGTCTGTCTTATTCGAGCGGTTTCCGTGCCCCTCAGGCTTTTGACGAGGACTTGCATATTACAGCAGTCGGCGGCGATGTGGCGATCATCCAGATATCTCCGGACCTGAAAGAAGAGAACTCGCAAAGTATCAGTGCCTCGGCCGACTTTTACCGTCGTTTTGGTCCGGTACAGACTAATTTCCTGGTAGAAGGTTTTTATACGGATCTGCGTAATGTCTTCATCCTTGAAGAGATAGGTCGCGACAATGATAATAACCTGCTGATGGAACGCCGTAATGGGAAAGGTGCCCGTGTGATGGGAATAAGCCTGGAGGCAAAAGCCGTCTATTCATGGATGCAGATTCAGGCAGGTGCAACTATCCAGCGCAGCCGTTACAAAGAACCGGAGAGCTGGAGTGAGAATGAGAATCTGGCACCTCAGAAAAAGATGTTCCGTTCGCCGGATGTATATGGTTATTTCACTTCTTCATTTACGCCGGTGAAGCGGTTGACGGCTTCGTTGACCGGCACTTATACCGGCAGCATGCTGGTTCAGCACCTGGCCGGTTATATCCCGGAAGACAGGGAGGAGAAAACGAAGGACTTCTTCGACCTGAATGTAAAGGTTGCGTATGATTTTCCTCTTTATAAATCTGTTACTTTGCAGGTAAATGCAGGTGTCCAGAATATCTTTAATTCTTATCAGGATGATTTTGATAAATATGAGAAACGGGATGCCGGCTATATTTATGGTCCGGGTATTCCCCGCAGTTATTTCATAGGTTGTAAGATCAGTTATTAAGATGTTGATTTAAAATATTCGAAAAGGCCCGGTAAAAGTTTCTTGTTTTTACCGGGCTTTATGTTTACTTTAGCGCCCATTATAAATAAATCTGATATAACATGAAATTAAGTGATCCCAAAGATTGTTTGTATTGCACGAACAATCAGACTTTAGATGATTTGATGATCGAAATAGCTCCTTTATCAGTCTCCCGGCTTTTTCTTTTCAAAGAACAGACTTATTATGGCCGTTGCCTGGTTGCCTATAAAGAGCATGTGCATGATTTGAATATGCTGAGCGATGATGAACGGAATGCGTTTATGGCAGATGTAGTAAAAGTAACCCGTGCCATGCAGAAAGTATTCAATCCGCAAAAGATAAATTACGGTGCTTATTCCGATAAGCTGTCGCATCTGCATTTTCATCTGGCCCCTAAATATGAAGATGGTCCCGATTTCGGAGGAACATTCACAATGAACCCGCAGAAAGTTTATCTGTCGGAACAGGAGTACAAGGAGATGGTGGAGAAGATGAGAGAGGCGTTGTAAGGCTATATAAGATAAAAAAGGAAGCGAAACTGCTTCTTTTATCTTAGTTGTTCATTAAAATCTTCCGGATTCTGACTGTTAGACCAAATGTTGGCAATACAGATTGTCTTTTTTTCTACATAGTAAATGATTTTATGGTTCTTATGTCTACGAAGGAACGATAATTTCTTTTACATGTTTCGGTATTCAGTTCAATCGGTTGTCCCATATTAGGATTTAATGCCAGTAAGTTTACAGTATCTAAAATACTGTTTATGAATTTGTCGGCAGCTCTAATGCCCATTTCTTTTTTATACCAGGCATAAGTTACTCTAGCATTCTTTCTTGCTGGACGTTTCCATTTAATAGTTAAAGGTTTCTCCATGAAGCAACAGCTTTTCGCATCTCTTCCTGTGTATAATAAACAGGATCGGCCTCCGACAGCCTAAGGCTTTCTATCTTCTCCTCATAAGATAATGGACGCATAGCATTTTCAATCTCTTCATCAGTGATGATGTCGATGTCATCCACTTGAGTAGTACGGGATATTTTGTATCGGTTAGATGCGATACGTTTAATATACTTCTTTACTTTCTCGATACTTTCCGTGTCAAGGTTAATGATTTCGTTGAACAGTTCCAGGCGTTCACCCTGTAATTCCATTGCTTTCATATCTTTACTCCTTTCGGTTTTGATGAATTACAAATGTATTTATTTTTTTTGGAACCGGCATAAGATAAGTAAAGAAAAATTATTCAGGAGGCTGTGGTCGCACGGCAACTATACTTGGTGAAGCGCGACCTTGCAGAGCGGATGATTGTATCCGCTCCGGTATAATTGTGGCGATTCCGTGCAACCGACACCATGTCGCTCCCGGATAATGCTACCCTTTTAAACTTTTATTTATTGTATCGATATAATCAAGTATTTCTTCCCGGCCTTCTTTTTTCTCGGATGAAGAGGTAAGGATAGGGGGAAGCTCTTCCCACGTTTCAAGTAATTTTTCTTGATAGGCTTTCAGGTTTTCTTTCAGACGGCCTTTGCTGATCTTATCGATCTTGGTGAAGATGATGGAGAAAGGAACACCGTTCTCACCCAGCCACTCCATAAACTCCAGGTCGATTTTCTGTGCTTCATGGCGGCAGTCGATTAAGACGAATAGATTAGTTAGCTGCTCACGTTCCAGGATATAATCTTCGATAATCCGCTGGATATTCTGTCTTCCTTCTTTTCCCCGTTGAGCAAACCCATATCCGGGTAGGTCGACCAAAAACCAGTTGTTATTGATAATAAAATGATTGATAAGCAATGTCTTTCCAGGTTTCTGAGAAGTCATTGCCAGACCTTTCTTGCCTGTCAGCATATTGATAAGGGAGGATTTGCCAACATTGCTTCGCCCGATAAAGGCATACTCCGGAAAGTTTCCTGCGGGGCATTTCTTTACGTCTGTGTTACTGATAACAAATTCTGCACTTTTGATTTCCATATTCTTAAACTTTTATTGTTTTGTGTTTGACAGAGGCAGCCCATAGCCCGAAGAATGTGATGGCTCCGTTGAGCATCAGCATTTCGTAACCGAAGGCATAGCCTGTATGTTGTTTCACCAGGTAATCCGTTGCGAAACAGATTAGTGGCGAGAGAATACATATATAAGGAACATATTTGTCACGCGGTTGTTTTTGGGTGAACAGGCCGAAGACAAATAATCCCAGCAAAGGACCGTAGGTATAAGAAGCAATCATATAGATTGCATCAATCACACTGCGGCTGTTTACGGCCTTAAAGATAAGGATTATTATGGCAAACAGAGCAGAGATAAGTAAATGAACCATCAATCGGGTGCGTTTAGCCTTGTTCGCTTCCTCCTTTTCTACTCCCAGAATATCGACACAAAAGGATGTTGTCAAAGCCGTTAATGCCGAATCGGCACTACTAAAAGCGGCTGCAATAATACCGATTGTAAAGAAAATTAGGATGGAATGCCCCAAGATTCCGGAAGTGCAGAACATTGGCAGAATATCATCGTTTAAGGCCGGCAGTTCGATATTCTTTTGAGAAGCCAGGCTCAGCAATAATACACCTAATGCCAGGAACAGGAAATTTACCGGCGTGAAAGCAAAACCATAGGTGTACATATTCTTCTGTGCATCTTTCAGGCTTTTGCAGGACAAGTTCTTCTGCATCATATCCTGGTCGAGTCCGGTCATGACGATGGTGATAAAGATGCCGCTGAAAAACTGCTTCACGAAATGTTGTGTGCTGTGCCAGTCGTTGAATTCAAAGATACGAAAATGGGGGTTCTCGGTCAGAGTCTGTACCATGCCTCCCATATCCAGGTCCATGGCATCTTTCACCTTCCAGATGATGACGACCAGCATGGCAACCAGGCAAAGAGCCTGAAGCGTATCCGTCCAGATAATAGTCTTGATTCCGCTCCGGTATGTATATAGCCAAACCAGAAAAATACTGATGATAACAGTTACCCAAAAAGGAATATTCCAGGTACTGAAGACGTAATGCTGTAGAATGAGGACAACCAGATAAAGCCGTGCCGCTGCCCCGACAATCTTTGAAAGCAGGAAGAAAGAAGCGCCGGTTTTATAACTCCGCTTTCCAATCCGATCACCCAGATAGGAGTAGATAGAAGTCAGTTTCAATTTATAGTAAAGCGGTAACAGCACTTTGGCAATCAGTATATATCCGAAAAAGAATCCGAAAACCGTTTGCATATAAGTCATGTCTATGCTGCGGACCATCCCCGGAACTGAAACGAAGGTGACACCGGAAAGCGATGTCCCAATCATCCCGATAGAAACGATATACCACGGAGATTTACGGTTTCCCAGAAAGAAAGCATCATTACTTGTACTTTTCCTGCCTGTTATCCAGGCAATCAACAACAGTATGCCAAAGTAAATTGCAATTATAGAGAGGATGATATAGCTATTCATTCACCAGTATTTAATTAAGTAGAGCAGGGTATTTGGTCCCTGTCGAACGTTCGGATACAAAGATAACAACAATTTGCTAAAATGTAATATCATGTAAACTTCTTCTTCTTTCTGGCGGGACGTTAGAGGGAGAATAAGGGCGTTTGTGAACCGTATGTCAGGTTAGGTCTAATGAATTTTATCGGTGTTTTTCCCCTTTTTGTGGGTAAAATATCCTTATTAATCTATTTTGTTTGTCTTCTTGCTTTATTCTTTATTCCTTTGCAATCAGTTAGAGCTCGTGAGAGTGAAGACAACCGGATTCCACTAGGAACCGGAAAGATAGGTAAACACAAAAAAAGGTCGCTATCGTGAGATTAGCGACCTTTTTATTAATACCTTTTCTCTATAAATGCTCCCCGGAAATAATGTTCCAGTATTTTTGTATAAGAATATCCTTTTTCGCCCATGACGGCTGCACCGATCTGGCAAAGCCCTACGCCATGCCCCCAGCCGGCACCCGTCAGTACGAAACGTTGGGGAATACGAACGCGTATATCTTCTTTGTCTACCACAAAGGCGGAACTGTACAGATGGGTTTCCGATAAAGTGCGCCGTATCTCCAGTTCCTTGCCGATAGTATAAATACGGCGGGTTCCCACAATCTGTAACTCTTCGATACGTCCGGAAGTTCCTCTTTTCAATGGAATCAGGTCTTGTATTTCGCCAAAGTCGATGCCGCTTTTGCGATGAATCAGTTCGGACAGTTCTTCTTGAGTGTAAGACACTTTCCAGCGATAGAAATTTATCGTTTCCTGATCATAGTTGTTCAAGACCTGGCTGAGTATCTTTTTATTTGTTGTGTTGCAAAATGCGTTAGGAGAATTACGTATCCACATTTCCGCTTCAATCGGGTCGGTCAGGTCGGGATAAGAAGTTTCTTTACTGTCCCGTACAACAGTCAGATAGGAGTGGGGCACCGGCTCCCAACAGTGTTCGAACTGTTCGGTCACGCCTCCGCAACATTTAGAGAAACGTGCGTCGCAAATGGATTCGCCATCGGTCAGTATCTCGCCGCGGGTTTCGTGGACTGCTTCCTGTACGATTGCGGTAGAAGCACGGGTAATGCCTTGGTAACGCTGGCAATGGTCGTCGGCACACACATCGAACATGGTATGATCTTCGCGGTCGTACCAACGGATTAATTGGTTATTGTCGCGATGGCAACTCTCATATTTTTCCGAAGCGTTACCCAGGCGGAAATTCTTTTCTATCTGCGCCAATAGCCAGCTGCGGGAGATTACGGCGTGCGCCTTCAGCAACTCTTTTGATGCTGTGGCACTCATTTCAGACGAAATCACGCTTGTCAGATATTCTTCAACGTCAATACTGTTGATTACAACAATCCCGTCATTTGTTGCCACCAGGTTCAGTGCTCCTTTGAAGCGTTGGTCTTCCTGGCGTTGCCAGTGGAAGTCTACTCCGATTGTCACAGCTTTCAGGTCGAACGATGATTGGGGCGAAGCCGGTTCAAAGAAAAGTTCCTTGTAGAGCTTGCCGTTATAGACGATATTTCCGTTTACAAACAATGCGCGTTGTTCTCCCGTCAGGAAGGAACTGCTCTCCGTATGGATATATTCTCCATTGAATATGAAAGAGAGAGCCTTCCCTGTCATAATTCCAACATTAACTAACGGTGCATCCATTCTTTATTTTATTCTTTTTTCGCGCTCAATGAACTTATCGCCAGATAAGCCATCAATGCAATATACATTACAACAGCCAGTGGTTCGGCAAAGTTCCCTTCCAACCATTTTTCATTCAGCAGGTTGATGCCACCGAAACGTAAAGCTGCGCTGATAACTCCCATCAAGGCACCACCTGCGATGAAACCGGATGCAAGTAATGTCCCTTTTTCCAAACGGGCCGTATTCAATGCCTGGTCTTTGCTGCGGCTTCCTACATACCAGCTGATGGCTCCACCGATCAGCAGCGGAGTGTTCAGTTCCATCGGGATAAACATACCCAGTGCGAATGCCAGTGCCGGAATTTTACAGAAGTTCAGAACGATAGCCAGTACGGCACCGATGCCATACAGCACCCAGGGTGCTCCCGAACCGCTCATCAGCGGTTCGATAACGGCTGCCATTGCATTAGCCTGCGGTGCGGCCAGCTGCCCGGTCGTAAATCCGTACGTCTGGTTCAGGATAAGGATTACACCGCCAACTGTTGCAGCAGAGACTAAGGTGCCGAGAAATTTCCATGTCTGCTGTTTAGCAGGCGTACTTCCCAGCCAGTAACCTATCTTCAGGTCGGTAATGAAACCGCCTGCCATGGAAAGTGCCGTACAGACAACACCTCCGATAATCAGGGCCGAAACCATACCGGCCGTTCCTTTCAGTCCGGCAGCCACCAGAATGATGGACGATAAGATTAATGTCATCAGCGTCATACCCGACACCGGATTTGTTCCTACAATAGCAATGGCATTTGCGGCAACAGTCGTGAACAGGAAGGCAATAATCCCGACAATCAACAACCCGATTAAGGCATAATACCAGTTATCCAATACTCCGAAATGGAAGAACAGATAAGTAACAATCAGCGTAGCAAAAATACCGATTGAGATAATCTTCATCGATAAGTCTTTTTGTGTGCGTACTGTGGCTGTGTCTGCTTCCGTATTTTTCCCTTTCAGTTCTTTGGCTGCCAGTCCGACGGCCCCGCGGATAATTCCCCATGAATTGATAATGCCGATAACTCCGGCCGTTGCGATACCACCGATACCGATATGGCGGGCATAGGTCGTAAAGATTTGTTCGGCACTCATGCTTCCGACTGTTGCGGTAATAGCGTCATTACCGAATGTCAATACGTCTGTACCGAAGATGGCAGACATCAGCGGGATGATGACCAACCAGACAAGGAATGAACCGGCACAGATAATCATGGAATATTTCAATCCGATGATATAACCGAGTCCCAGTACAGCGGCACCTGTATTAACTTTCAGCACGACTTTCGCTTTGTCGGCCAGCATTTCACCAACTCCGACAATGCGCGTGCTGACAGTTTCGCTCCACCAACCGAAAGTGGCAATAATAAAATCGTATAAACCTCCGATCAAACCCGCCAGAATAAGCGGTTTCGCCTGGCTTCCACCTTTCTCGCCCGAAACAAGCACCTGGGTGGTTGCTGTTGCTTCCGGGAACGGATATTTGCCATGCATATCCGAAACGAAATACTTCCGGAACGGGATTAATAGAAGAATGCCGAGTATGCCGCCCAGCAGCGAACTCATGAATACTTCAAAAAAGTTGATGGTAATTTCCGGATATTTGTCCTGAAGGATATACAGGGCAGGAAGAGTAAAAATCGCCCCGGCTACGATTACACCGCTACAGGCTCCGATAGATTGGATAATCACATTTTCTCCCAATGCATTTTTTCGTTTGAAACCGCTCGACAGTCCGACGGCAATGATGGCAATCGGGATAGCTGCTTCAAACACCTGTCCGACCTTCAATCCCAGATAGGCGGCAGCCGCGCTGAATATGACAGCCATGACAAGTCCCCAGAATACAGACCAGGGGGTTACTTCCCTGTATTGTTTTTGAGGTGACATAATCGGGTTAAATACTTCTCCTTCTTTGAGTTCTCTGTAGGCATTTTCGGGTAGCCCGCTTACCTTTTCTTCATCTTCCTTTTTCACTGTGAGTATTATTTTTAGTTAGATTTAATCCCAAATGTGTTTTTCTGTATCTATAGCGTTACAAAACTACGTTATTTTTTTAATTGAACAAATGATTAAGGCTGGAAGAATGACAGACAGGGATATTTAGTGAAACAAAATCCCCACCTTTTTGACATAGGTGGGGAAAATGCCCCATGCATGTGGGGAATAATACCCATGCATGTGGGGAAAAAGTCCCATTCGAGTGGGGAAAAAACTTTACTGTAGCGGAGTTGTCGCTCTTTTGTGCAGGCTTCTTAGTTCGAAAGAAAGCATTACACGGAAGATACCGATGATAAGAAGTGCATAAGCAATCATATAAACAAGGGTGAATACACCCAATCCCGGTTGCCAGATGATAGCGATGCTACAGATGATTGCCAAGATACCGAAGGCCATATACCAACCCCAGTTTCCGGTTCCGAACCGTTTCAGGTCCATGGCATAGCCTGTGGAAGAGAAGCCTCTGAACATTAGCCAGAACGCCAGGATAAACGGCAGTACGGTCATGCTCAGTCCCGGACTGGCCATGAGGTAAATACCCAGTATCAGGTCGATAATACCGCCTGCCAGATACCAACCCCAGCTCGAAATGTGCTTCCGGTTCGACACGGCAAAAAGGATTTCGAGCGTACCGCTTACGAACATGGCGACGCTGAATAAAAGGCTTAAAGCCACATAACTTGCCATCGGTGTGAACATCAGGCATATTGCGATCAGGATATATAATAATCCCAGTAAAAGTGAAACCCACCAGTTCTTTACAGCGGAACTGATTCTTTCGTCAAATGTATTCATATCAAGTTACCTTTAAAAATTATTTCTACTGTAACAAACCGTAAGAAAGAAAGGTTTCACGATTAAGTAAATTAAGGGTGCCGATTGTATTTCCTCCATGCCTTCAAAATGAAATATTTTATATACATTTGCCCCGTATTAAGTAAAATTAAAAGTCTGTTTTATGAAAGGAATTGTACTGGCCGGAGGTTCCGGAACCCGTTTGTATCCAATAACCAAAGGAGTATCCAAGCAATTGTTGCCGATTTATGATAAACCGATGATCTATTATCCTGTGTCTGTATTGATGCTTGCCGGGATAAGGGAGATCCTGATCATTTCTACCCCGCAGGACTTACCCGGGTTTCGGCGGTTGCTGGGAGACGGTTCGGATTATGGCGTGCATTTTGAATATGCCGAACAACCTTCGCCCGATGGTTTGGCACAGGCTTTTATTATAGGGGATAAATTCATTGGTAATGATTCGGTTTGCCTTGTGTTAGGCGACAATATCTTTTACGGACAGAGCTTTACGGCTATGTTAAAAGAGGCCGTTAACAATGTGGAGAACGAACAAAAAGCAACTGTCTTCGGTTACTACGTAAACGATCCGGAACGCTATGGCGTTGCTGAATTTGACAAGGACGGAAACGTGCTGAGCATTGAAGAAAAACCGAAGAGCCCCAAGTCGAATTACGCTGTTGTCGGACTCTATTTTTATCCGAATAAAGTGGTCGAAGTGGCAAAACAAATTAAGCCGTCGGCACGTGGAGAACTGGAGATCACAACCGTAAACCAGGAGTTCCTGAAAGACGGAGAGTTGAAAGTTCAATTATTAGGACGCGGTTTCGCCTGGCTCGATACCGGTACGCACGATTCGCTTTCGGAGGCTTCTACATTTGTGGAGGTGATTGAAAAACGACAGGGACTGAAAGTGGCTTGTCTGGAAGAAATCGCTTACCGGAAAGGTTGGATCGATGACGAGAAACTGAAAGAAGCAGCAACTCCGATGATAAAGAACCAGTACGGCCAATATTTATTGAAGTTGATAAAGGAATGAATAAAGACAGTAAAATATTTGTAGCCGGTCATCGTGGCCTGGTCGGTTCTGCTATCCTGAAGAACTTGCAGCAGAAAGGATACACAAACTTTGTTTTGCGTACCCATACAGAACTGGACTTGACCAATCAGTGTGCGGTAAATGAATTCTTTGCGACGGAAAAACCGGAGTATGTCTTTTTAGCTGCTGCCCATGTTGGCGGTATTATGGCAAACAGCCGGTATCGTGCGGATTTCATTTATATAAATCTGATGATCCAGAATAATGTGATCCATGCTTCCTATATTAATAATGTAAAGAAATTACTGTTTTTAGGCAGCACCTGTATTTATCCGGGCGAAGCGCCGCAGCCGATGCCCGAAGATTGCCTGCTCACTTCTCCGTTGGAATATACCAATGAACCCTATGCCATCGCAAAGATTGCCGGTATAAAGATGTGTGAAAGTTATAACCTGCAATACGGAACGAACTATATCGCAGTGATGCCCACTAATTTGTATGGTCCGAACGATAATTTCAATCTGGAGACTTCGCATGTGCTTCCGGCGATGATCCGTAAGATTCATCTGGCAAATGCCTTCATACCGATAATTGGGAGGCTTTGCGCAAAGATTTGAATGCACGTCCTGTAGAAGGAGTGACCGGGAATGCAACGGATAATGACATCCTGGCTATTTTAGCTAAATACGGTATCTATCCGAGAAAAGTGCAGCTGTGGGGAACCGGAAAACCGTTCCGTGAATTCCTTTGGAGTGAAGAAATGGCAGATGCTTCTGTTTATATTATGGAACACATCGATTTCCCGGATGTGCGTCCGGAGGGAAATGAAGTGCGCAACACACATATAAATATAGGTACGGGAAAAGAGTTATCTATAAAAGAAGTCGCTACGCTGATTCAGGAAAAGATCGGTTTTGAAGGTGAACTGGCTTTTGATGCTTCCAAACCCGACGGAACATTACGCAAACTGACGGATGTCAGTAAGCTGCATGCTTTGGGATGGCATCATAAAATAGAGATTGCCGAAGGTGTGGAACTTTTATACAACTGGTATTTAGACAAACAATAATAAATTCGTATAAATGAGTAAAGTAGCTTTAATAACAGGTATCACAGGGCAGGATGGCGCTTATCTGGCAGAATATCTTGTAAAAAAAGGATATACGGTGCATGGTATCAAACGTCGTTCATCCATGTTCAACACAGACCGTATCGATCATCTTTATCAGGACCCTCATGTGGAGAACCGGAACCTGATCCTTCATTATGGCGACCTGACCGACAGCCTGAACCTTACCCGTATCATCGGTGAAGTGCAGCCTGACGAAATATATAACCTGGCAGCTATGAGCCATGTGAAAGTAAGTTTCGATACTCCTGAATATACGGCGAATGCCGATGGTCTGGGTGTGTTGCGTATCCTTGAAGCGGTGCGTCTGCTGAACCTGATCCCTAAAACCCGTATTTACCAGGCTTCTACATCCGAATTATATGGATTGGTTCAGGAAGTGCCTCAAAAGGAAACGACACCTTTTTATCCCCGAAGCCCGTATGCTGTTGCTAAATTATATGGTTATTGGATTACGGTAAACTATCGTGAAGCCTATAAAATGCATGCTTCCAACGGTATTCTGTTTAATCATGAATCGCCGCTTCGCGGAGAAACTTTTGTTACCCGTAAAGTAACTCGTGCCGTTTCGCGTATTGCTTTGGGTATGCAGGAAAAAGTTTATATGGGGAATTTATCTTCCAAACGTGACTGGGGACATGCTAAGGATTATGTCCGTGCCATGTATGCAATTCTTCAGCAGGATGAACCCTCTGATTATGTTATTGCTACCGGGATAACGACGACTATTCGTGATTTTATCAGTAAAGCATTTAAAGAAATAGGAGTAGAAGTCATTTTTAAAGGCGAAAATGTTAATGAGGTCGCAGTATTAAACTATATTGACGAAAAAATGTTTATAGAGAAAGTAGGTGAGGCTTATCTCGAAAAGTTTAAAGAACGGATAGGTGAAGAGGTGGTTGGTATTGACCCTCAGTACTTCCGTCCGACCGAGGTTGACTTACTTATCGGGGATGCTACGAAGGCCCGTACCCGTTTGGGTTGGGAGCCGAAATACACCCTCGATGCTCTTATTCAGGATATGATGCAGAATGATATTAAGCTGATGAAAAAAGAGTCCTACCTGAAAGAAGGTGGATATAAGATTCTGAATTATTTTGAATAAATTAAGAACAAAACATAGATTTATTTTGTTTTAGTTAAAAAAAGAGTTAATTTTGCTCTAAATTTGAGCGTTATTTAAGGTAATTGATTGTTTAATTAAAAAGTTGATGAATATGAAGACTAAAGTATTACTTTTAGCTTTATTGTCAGGTTTTGTTTTCTCTGTGTCAGCACAGGAATTTAAACCACAAGTTGGTTTTAGTACTGAAAAAGGTTATAAGACAAATTTCAAGAAAAACAAAGCTGGCGATAATTGGTTTATTTCTGTTGCCGGTGGTGCAAGTATGTTATTGGGTGACCAGAATAATAAAGCAGATTTTGGTAACCGTCTGAATTTTGCACCTCAGTTCTCATTTGGTAAGTGGTTCAATCCGTATTTGGCTTTCCGTACTCAGTTGAACGGCGGTATCCTTCACGGATTTGTAGGTGACAACGCAGAGATCATGCAGCACAACAAATATGCAGCTGCTCATGTAGACTTGTTATGGGATGTTACCAATTTCTGGGGAGTTTATAATGAAAAAAGAGTATTCCGTTTGATTCCTTGGGTCGGTTTCGGTTATGCACAGCGTTTTGAAAATCAGGGATATGCTAGAACAGAATCTCCTACATTGAATGCTGGTATCCTTACTGCTTTCCGTTTGAGCAAACGTGTTGATTTAAACGTGGAAGTTCAGGGCTCTTTGCTGAACGAACAGTTCAACCGTGTTAACATGTTCCACCTGACAGACGGTATCGCTCAGCTGAGCGCAGGTTTGACATTCAAACTGGGTAAAACTGATTTCGAAGTATTGGAACCGATGGATTACGCTTTGTTGAACGACCTGAACAATCAGATCAACTCTTTGCGTGCTGCTAACGATGAACTGAGCAAACGTCCGGAATCTTGTCCTGAATGCGAAGAAGTTGTAACTAATGTTGTAAACAACTATGTTGACAATGTAGTATACTTCCGTCTGAATAGTTCTAAGATCGATAAGAACCAGCAGATCAGTATTTACAACACTGCTGAATTCATGAAGGCAAACAATGCTCCGATCAAGGTTATCGGTTATGCTGATAAGAACACAGGTACTTCTAAATACAACATGGGTCTTTCTGAAAAACGTGCTAAAGCCGTTGCTAAAGAATTGATCGAAAAATACGGTATCAACTCTAATCAGATTACTATCGAATGGAGAGGTTCTGACGAACAGCCGTACAGCGAAAACAACTGGAACCGTGTTGTTATCATGTCTGCTAATAATTAATTTATTTTTAATTATATCTGAAAAAGGCTGCACATTCTATTGTGCGGCCTTTTTTTTGCACAGAATATTCATTACTTTTGTGGAATTTTAGAACACAGTTATGGAATTCGACAAAAAACATGGTTACCTTATCCAGTGGCTGATAGGAATGGGAGATTTAGTGGTATTAAATCTATTGTTCTTCGCTGTCTATTATGGATTGGGGGAATTTTATACAAAAGCTATATCCTATAGCTTGAGAGAGGTTGTTCTCTTATTGAATTTCTGTTATTTCTTTGCCCTTTATTTTGTTCCCATGCAATTGCATGTGGCTGTTGTTTTTATTGACAAGATTGTACAGCGTGCCTTTGCGTTGGTTTCTATATTTGTCTTTCTGTTTGCTACTTGTCTTATCTTTCTGAATATAGGGGATGCCCTGGCTACATTTCTGCTGGTTTATTTTGCTGTAACAGTTATAATTTTTGCTCTTTGGAGAGTGTTTGTTCGCGTTACACTAAAGATGTACCGTAGAAAAGGACATAATTTTAAAAGAATTATTATTGTAGGAGCAGGTAAGAACGGTATGGAATTGTATCGGGTTATGAAGGATGATCTTTCCTATGGATTTAGTATCATGGGTTTTTTTGATGATAATCTGTCTTTGCAAAGTGTGTTGCCGAATTACCTGGGTATGACGCATGAAGTGGAAAAGTATGTATTGGCTAATGATATAGACGAAATCTATTGTACTTTGCCAGGAACGCAAGACGAGAAAATATTGCGGATAATGAATTTTGCTGAAAAGCATATGATCCGTTTCTATATTGTTCCGGAGTTTTACAGGAATATAAAGAAGAGTCTTGTTATGGAAATAATGGAGTCTATTCCATTATTGGCAGTTCGCCGTGAACCTTTGCAGGCTGCTTACAACCGGGCATTAAAGAGAACTTTTGATATTCTTTTTTCTTTGGGTGTTTTACTGACCATTTATCCGATACTTTATATTGTTATAGGAATATTGATAAAAGCAACATCTCCGGGTCCTATTTTTTTCAAGCAAAAGCGTACCGGTTTGTACGGGCAGGAATTTGAGTGTTATAAATTCCGGACAATGCGGGTCAATGCAGATGCTGATAAATTGCAGGCAGCGAAAGATGATCCGCGTAAAACCCGTATCGGAGATTTTCTTCGGCGTACGAATCTGGATGAGTTTCCTCAATTTATCAATGTATTAAGAGGGGAGATGTCGGTAGTGGGCCCTCGTCCTCATATGTTGAAACACACTGAGCAATATTCGGCTCTTATCGATAAATATATGGTGCGCCATCTGGTAAAACCCGGAGTGACGGGATGGGCGCAGGTAACCGGTTATCGGGGAGAAACCAAGACGCTCGAACAGATGGAAGGACGTGTGAAACGGGATGTATGGTACATCGAGAACTGGTCGTTCTTTCTGGACCTGAAGATTATCGTGGTGACGATTCTGAACATGTCTAAAGGTGAAAAGAATGCCTATTAAACTTATAAATTGCACACTTTTTGTGTATTTGTGTAATACAAATGCATATTTGTGCTATCTTTGCAGCCGATGGGAAGGATACTAGCAATTGATTATGGCCGGAAACGGACTGGGTTGGCAGCTACAGACACTTTGCAGATGATTGCAAACGGTCTGACAACGGTGTCGAGTGGAGAATTGGTCTCCTGGTTATCTGCTTATGTGGCAAAAGAACCGGTCGATTTATTCGTGGTTGGCTTGCCGAAGCAGATGAATAACGAGCCTCGGAAAACATGAAGCATGTAGAGGCTTTCGTGACACATCTGAAACGGACCATTCCGGATATTCCGGTTGAATATTATGATGAGCGTTTCACGTCTGTCCTGGCGCACAAGGCAATGCTCGACGGAGGTTTGAAGAAGAAAAAAAGACAGGATAAAGGCCTGGTGGATGAGATCAGTGCAGTTATTATCCTTCAATCATATTTAGAAAATAAAAAATATCAGTTATAGTTTATGATTTTACCAGTATACTTATACGGTCAGCCTGTGTTAAGAAAAGAGGCTGAAGATGTACCCAGGGATTATCCGGAATTAAAGCAGTTAGTAGCTAATATGTTCGATACGATGTACAATGCCGATGGAGTAGGTTTGGCCGCTCCCCAGGTTGGGTTGTCGATTCGTTTGCTTGTGATCGATGCTGATGTGATGGGAGATGATTTCCCTGAATGTAAGGGATTCAAGCGTGCGATGATTAATCCGGATATCGTTGAAAGCAGTGAAGAAGAGATTTCTATGGAAGAAGGCTGTCTGAGCCTTCCTGGCGTACATGAGAAAGTGTCCCGTGCCAGCAAAATTCGGGTGAAATATTTTGATGAAAACTGGGAGGTACATGACGAGGTGGTAGATGGTTTTGCTGCCCGTGTGGTACAGCACGAATGCGAGCATCTGGAAGGCCATGTATTTATCGACAATGTTTCGGCTATCCGCCGCCAGTTGAATAAAGGAAAACTAAATAGTATTATTAAAGGGACTGCTCGTTGTTCATACAGAGCAAAAGCTGTCGGTAAATAATAAAAATCTATTAAATAATATGACAGATTTAAGTAAAAACATTCAGGCCCTCAGGGAGAAGAAAGCCGTCGTTGAGATGGGGGGAGGCGAGGCTGCTATCGAAAAGCAGATCGCAATGGGTAAACTTACTGCCCGTGATCGTATTCTTTCCTTGCTGGACAAGAACTCTTTTCATGAGTACGATTTGTTTGTAAAGCACGATGGCCGTGACTTCGGAATGGATAAGAAAGATTTTCCGGGTGATGGTGTAGTTACAGGTACAGGTACTATTTTCGGTGCTCCGGTATGTATCTACGCACAGGACTTTACTGTAGCCGGTGGTTCATTAGGTTTGCAACATGCTCGTAAGATCACCAAGATCATGGATCATGCATTGAAGATGAAATGTCCGATTATCGGTATCAATGACTCAGGTGGTGCACGTATTCAGGAAGGTGTTGGTGCTTTGGCCGGATATGGTGAAATATTTTATAGAAATACAATCGCATCAGGCGTTATCCCTCAGATCTCATTGATCCTGGGCCCGTGTGCCGGTGGTGCCGTTTATTCACCTGCTTTGACAGACTTCGTATTTGTGGTTGAAAATATCTCCAAGATGTTTATCACCGGTCCGAATGTGATCAAGACAGTTTTGGGTGAAGACATCTCCATGGAAGATCTGGGTGGTGCCCGTGTTCATGCGGAAACAACAGGTAATGCTCACTTCTATGCCTTGAGCGAACAGGATTGTTTCGAACAGGTTAAACGTCTGGTCAGCTTTATCCCCTGGAATAACCAGCAGCGTGCCAAGACTACTGAGCCGAAAGAACCGACAGCGATGCTGAACATTGAAGAAGTTGTTCCAGCTGATCCGAAACAGCCGTACGATGTTCGTGACGTTATCAAATGTATCGTCGATGATTCCGACTTCCTGGAAATTCAGGAACTGTGGGCTGCCAATATCGTGATCGGTTTCGGTCGTATGGCAGGCGAAACAGTCGGTTTCGTTGCTAACCAGCCGATGGTGCTGGCCGGTGTACTCGATTGCGACAGTGCCGACAAAGCTGCCCGTTTCATTCGTTTCTGCGACTCATTCAATATTCCTATTATTACATTGGAAGACATGCCGGGTTATTTGCCGGGCGTAGATCAGGAACATGCCGGTGTGATCCGTCACGGGGCAAAAGTTTTGTATGCTTATTCGGAAGCAACTGTGCCTAAGATCACAGTGATTCTGCGTAAAGCTTATGGTGGTGGTTACATTGCGATGAACTCACGTCACCTGGGTGCCGACTTTATGTTTGCATGGCCGAGTGCAGAGATTGCCGTTATGGGACCGGAAGGTGCAGCTAACATTATTTTCCGTAAGGAAATCATGGAAGCTGAAGACCAGAATGCAATGCGTCAGGAAAAAGTGAAAGAGTATATCGAGAAGTTCGCTAATCCTTATGTGGCAGCTTCGAAAGGATTTATCGATTCTGTTATCGAGCCGAAAGAAACACGTGCGTTGTTGCTTCACGCTCTGAAACTTTCTGTTTTGAAAGAGGAATACAGACCGGCTAAAAAGCACGGAATCCCTCCGTTCTAATTAAATCCGTACATATACTTTTTGAAAATATGGAAAATAAAGAAAACGAATATGTAGATTTTGTAGTTACCGCCCGTAAATACAAAACGCTGCTGACAGAGAAATATAAGAACCGTAAGATGTGGCATAAGCCTTTCGTCGGTGATGTGATTTCGACTCTTCCGGGAACTGTCGTGAAGATCTATGTGGAAAAAGGGCAGGAAGTTGAAGCCGGTCAGTTGCTCCTCATTCATCAGGCGATGAAGATGTACAATCGGATCGTCGCTCCGGTATCCGGAGTGATTACTGAGTTGGACGTTACCGAAGGAGATAAGATCGCAAAAGATCATTTGATGGTAAAAATACAGCCGAAGTAAAATTTGGTTATTTCATAGTACGTGCGAAAAGGTTGTGCCGGTAGTGTTTATACACTGGTGCAACCTTTTTATTTGATACATTTTGCACTCAATTTAAGTTTTTTGGCTTGATTACGGTTTGTTGAGGATTATTTTTGCTGCGAACCGTTTTAACATTCACATGAATTGCTTATTTTTGTTCGCTGAATAAAGAGGGGTGTCAAAAGTCTGTTGAAACCTTTTGGCATGCCTCTTTTTAACACTTAAGGCAATCTGATGAAAAAAATATTCCTCTTTTTGATGTTTGTAGCATGTTCGTTGGCGATGTCAGCGCAGATCAATACGGATCGTGTTCTGGCTATCGGACGTAATGCCTTGTATTTTGAAGATTACGTATTGTCGATACAATATTTCAATCAAGTCATTAAAGCAAAACCCTGGATCGCGGAACCCTATTTCTACCGCGCTGTTGCCAAGATCAATCTGGACGACTACAAGGGAGCGGAAGAAGACTGTACATTATGTCTCCAGCGGAATCCATTTCTGGTCCAGGCCTATTATGCCCGCGGTATTGCTCGTCAGAGCCAGGAAAAATATGCCGAAGCAATTGCCGATTACGACAAAGGTCTTGAATTTAAACCCGAGGATCGCCAGATGCTTGTCAATAAAGCCGTAGCCAATATCCAACGGAAAGACTATGATGATGCCGAAAAGACATTCGATGTGCTGATGAAAGCGCATCCTAAATATTCGATGAATTATCTGACCCGCGGTGCTATGTATACCGAGAAAGGCGACACGGTAAAAGCGCTTGCCGACTATAATAAGGCTATTGAAATGGACCCTTATTATGCTCCGTCCTATGGTAACCGTGCGATCCTGCTTTATCAAACTAATAATCTGAAAGGTGCTTTGGCGGATCTGAACGAGGCTATCCGCCTGAATACCCGTGAAAGTGGCTATTATATCAATCGTGGTCTGGTACGTTACCAGATGAACGACCTCCGTGGAGCGATGGATGATTACGATCAGGTAATCGGTATGGATAAAAATAATCTGATTGCCCGCTTTAACCGGGGACTGCTTCGTTATCAGGTAGGCGATAACAACCGTGCTATCGAAGACTTCGATGTGGTGATCCAGCAAGAACCGGATAACTATATGGCTTATTATAACCGTGCTCTCCTGCGTTTCGAAACAGGTGACTATCGCGGTTCCGTTCAGGACTTCGATGTTGTTTTAGGTCAATATCCGAATTTTACTCCGGGTTATTACAGCCGTTCCGAAGCAAAGCGTAAAATGAATGACCAGGTAGGTGCCGATCGCGACTACTGGACCGCTATTGAAATGGAAAACAATTCCAAGAAGGACCGCCAGTCCGCGCAGGGTGGAAATGCCATGGCCTCTACTAATACGACTGGACAGGATAGTAATGCATCTTCTTCGGATGACAAAGGTGAAAATACACGTGAGAAATCAGATAAAAACATCAGTAAATTCAATCGCCTGGTGGTGTATGACAAGGAAGAGGAACGCAGGAATAAATACCAGAGTGATGTCCGTGGACGTGTGCAGGATCGTAATGTCCGCGTAGATATCGAACCTCAGTTTGTCCTGACTTATTACGAAAAGATTGATCCGATCAAGAAAATTGTTTATTACGACAAGACGATCGAAGAATATAATGCCCGTATGGTTTTATCGCGCAAATTACGCATAACCAATGAAGAGGCTGCCCTTACGGAAGATCAGATTTCGGTTCACTTTGCCTCGATCAATGATTATTCCGCGAAGATAGAAGCCCAGCCGGGAAATGCGGATGCGTGGTTTGGTCGGGCTGTAGATTATATGCTTGTGCAAGACTTTACGGAAGCTATCAAGGACTTTAATAAGGTTATTGAACTTGATCCGACCTATACGATGGCTTATTTCAACCGTGCAGTGGTACGTTACAAACAATTGGTTTATGATATGTCCCAGACAACTACAACCGATGACTTGTCAGCCTCTATGGGTAGTATGAACTTTAAGATGGGGCAGAGTCCGACACAGCCGAAAGCTCCTTCTGATCCTAGATCGGCCGAAGTGAAGGATAAAAGGAAGGCTTACGAGCATGAGTTGATTACACGTGATTATGATATGGTTATCCGTTTGAACCCCGGATTTGTGTATGCCTATTTCAACCGCGGAAACCTGCGTTGTGTGCAGCGTGACTTCCGTGCGGCCATACAGGATTATGATGAGGCGATCAAACGTGACCCTGATTTTGCAGAGGCTTATTTTAACCGCGGACTGGCTCATCTCTCTCTGGGTGATGCTAATCAAGGTATTGCGGACCTGAGTAAGGCTGGCGAATTAGGTATTATCAATGCCTACAGTATCATCAAACGTATGACAAGCAATTGATCTGAATAAGCTTTTTAGGTTCAAAACAGACATGTTTCCCAACAAAACATGTCTGTTTTGGGTTTAAAGCATATATCTTTTGACTTAAAAAGATCATTTTACGAAAAAGAATGCTAAATTTGCATGCTAATTAAAGAATTATAGAGAACAGATTATGATAAAGATTACATTTCCGGATGATTCCGTAAGAGAATACGCCGAAGGAACAAGTGCTATGCAGATCGCAGAAAGCATCAGTTCCCGTTTGGCTCAGGAAGTTTTGGCCGCAAGTGTGAACGGAGAAACATGGGACCTGTCTCGTCCAATTATGCAGGATTCAACTGTGAAGCTGCTAAAGTGGGATGATGAAGAAGGTAAACATGCTTTCTGGCACTCAAGTGCTCACCTGATGGCTGAAGCACTGCAGGAACTTTATCCTGGCATCAAGTTCGGTATCGGTCCGGCTATCGAGAATGGATTCTACTATGACGTAGATCCGGGTGAAGCTACAATCAAAGAAGGTGATTTCGCAGCAATCGAAGCAAAGATGCTGGAGTTAGTAGCTAAAAAAGAAGAAATCAAACGTCAGGACATTACCAAGGCTGATGCCATGAAAATGTTCGGTGACAGAGGTGAAGAATATAAAACTGAGTTGATCAGTGAACTGGAAGACGGTACGATCACAACCTATACACAAGGCTCTTTCACAGATTTGTGTCGTGGTCCGCATTTACCTAACACATCTTACCTGAAAGCTGTAAAGATTCTGAGCGTGGCCGGTGCTTACTGGCGTGGTGATGAAAAACGCAAACAGTTGGTTCGTCTGTATGGTATCACTTTCCCGAAAAAGAAAATGTTGGATGAATATCTGGCATTATTGGAAGAAGCCAAAAAACGTGACCACCGTAAGATCGGTAAGGAACTGGAGTTATTCACATTCTCTACCGCAGTAGGAGCAGGTCTTCCTTTGTGGTTGCCCCGTGGTACTCAGTTACGTTTGAAACTGGAAGATTTCCTGAAACGTATCCAGAAGAAATACGGTTACCAGCAGGTAATGACTCCGCATATCGGAGGCAAACAACTGTATGTAACATCAGGCCACTATGCAAAATACGGTAAGGATTCATTCCAGCCGATTCATACTCCGCAGGATGGTGAAGAATTCCTGTTGAAACCGATGAACTGTCCTCACCATTGTGAGATATTCAAAGCATTTCCGCGTTCATACAAAGACCTGCCTTTGCGTTTCGCAGAGTTCGGTACGGTTTACCGTTATGAACAGAGCGGTGAGTTGCACGGTTTGACGAGAGTACGTGGCTTTACGCAGGATGACGCCCACCTGTTCTGCCGTCCGGATCAGTTGAAGGATGAATTCCTGAAAGTAATGGATATTATCTTTATCATCTTTAAAGCGCTCGATTTCGAAAACTTCGAAGCCCAGATTTCTTTACGTGATAAAGTAAACAGAGAAAAATATATCGGTTCGGAAGAGAACTGGGAAAAAGCTGAAACCGCTATCATCGAAGCCTGTCAGGAAAAGGGTCTGAAAGCTAAGATCGAATATGGTGAAGCTGCTTTCTATGGTCCGAAACTCGACTTTATGGTGAAAGATGCTATCGGTCGCCGCTGGCAGCTGGGAACTATCCAGGTAGACTATAACCTGCCGGAACGTTTCGAGCTGGAATATACAGGTGAAGATAACAAAAAACACCGTCCGGTAATGATCCACCGTGCACCGTTTGGCTCAATGGAACGTTTCGTAGCCGTGCTGATCGAACATACAGGAGGTAAATTCCCGTTGTGGCTGACTCCGGATCAGGTATGTATCATGCCTATCAGTGAGAAGTTCAATGAATATGCATGGGACATCGCCCGTCAGCTGGAAGAACAGGACATTCGTGTTTTGGTAGATGACAGAAATGAAAAAATCGGTCGTAAGATTCGTGACAATGAATTGAAACGTATTCCTTATATGCTCATCGTCGGAGAAAAAGAAGCAGAAAATAATGAAGTTTCTGTAAGAAAACAGGGCGAAGGTGATAAAGGTTCGATGAAAATTGCTACCTTTGCAGCGCTTTTGAACGATGAAGTAGAGGACATGATGAATCGTTGGCAAAATAAAAACAAGTAAATAACTAATAACGAGGAGAATAAATCTTTTTGAATGAAGAATGACAATCTGAAAGAACAGTACAGAATCAACGAACGTATTCGTGTTCGTGAAGTTCGTTTAGTAGGTGACAATGTAGAACAAGGTGTATTTCCTACATCTCAGGCATTAAAAATGGCTGAAGATCAGGGATTGGACCTGGTAGAAATTTCACCCAATGCTGCGCCCCCCGTTTGTAAAATAACCGATTATCAGAAATTCCTCTATCAGCAGAAAAAGCGACAGAAAGAGCAAAAAGCGAAGTCTGTGAAGGTTGTTGTGAAGGAGATTCGTTTCGGACCTCAGACAGATGATCATGATTATAACTTCAAACTGAAGCATGCTAAAGGATTTCTGGAAGAAGGCTCTAAAGTGAAAGCATATGTGTTCTTTAAAGGACGTTCCATTCTTTTCAAAGAGCAGGGTGAAGTTTTATTGCTTCGTTTTGCTAATGATTTGGAAGACTACGGTAAAGTAGAACAGTTACCGGTTTTGGAAGGTAAACGTATGATCATCATGCTGACACCTAAAAAAGCAGGGGCACCGGCTACAGCAGCTGCTCCGAAACCTGCATCTGCGGGATCTGGACCGGCAAAGCCTGTGGTTAAGAAAGTGATAACCCTGAAGCCGAGGACAGAATCTGACGCTGAAGAAAATAAAGAATAAAAAACGCCCGTAGAGGGTGTCAAGTTTAATAATTAAAACAAAATTGGAAAATGCCTAAGATGAAGACTAATTCCGGTGCCAAAAAGAGGTTCGCCCTTACCGGAACAGGAAAAATCAAAAGAAAACACGCTTTTAAAAGTCACATTTTGACTAAGAAGACTAAAAAAGCTAAGAGAAACCTTACTCACACTGGCCTTGTTGCTACTGTTGATGTAAGCAGTGTTAAGCTAATGCTTGGCATGAAGTAATCTTCTTAAATTAAGCGAGTTTTACAAAGATTTTTATTAACCGAATGTATTTAGCAAGTAAGATCATCATAAAGGATGACGCTAACATTCAAAACAGATTAGAATTATGCCTAGATCAGTAAATCATGTTGCTTCAAGAGCAAAAAGAAAACGGATTTTAAAACTTACCAGAGGTTATTATGGTGCACGTAAGAATGTGTGGACCGTAGCAAAGAATACCTGGGAAAAAGGTTTGACTTATGCATTCCGTGACCGTCGTAACAAGAAACGTAACTTCCGCGCATTGTGGATCCAGCGTATCAACGCTGCTGCTCGCCTGGAAGGTATGTCTTACTCTCGTTTGATGGGAGCTTTGCATGCTGCAGGAATTGAAATCAACCGTAAGGTGTTGGCCGACTTGGCTATGAACCATCCGGAAGCTTTCAAAGCTATCGTTGCAAAAGTAAAGTAAATTGATATATAAATGTCAATAAGAGAAGGGTTCCGGTTTCGGGACCCTTTTTTTGTTAGCTTTTTGCAATTCATACCTTCTGAAACACTGAGACTTCACTTTTTTATTCATTATTTAAGGGGAAATTGTTGACATTTTGTTTGGAAGATTCAAAGGCTTTACATATCTTTGTGATAAGAAAAATGAGTTAGCCGCACTTGTTCGATTGGGAAACTCATCAGTTTATTTTAATTCCGAGACAACGCTCTTGTCGCTAATGGCGGGCCGCACCCTTCGGGGCATGCATCGCACAGCGGATTACAAAGGTGGCAAAGCACTCAAATCCTGTCATACGGAGTTTGTTCATATCTACGGTGCGGCTTTCTTCTCATATAAAGGGAAAATCTCTTACGGGATTTTCCCTTTTTCTTTGTATATTTACCGCACCAAGAATAAATACACAAAAACTGATTATTATGTTACTGCCAAAACAATCGCGCATAGCGATGACGGGTGTTACTGTAGTATGCTCTTTGCTTCTTGTTGCCTGTTCTCCGAAAGAGACTGTGCAACTGAATGTAATCCCGCTGCCTGCACAGGTTAGTGCTTCAGGAGGCTTTTTGAAAGTCGACAGTGCTGCTGTTTTTTCTACAGCAAAGCCTGCAAATGTCCGCTTTATCGTGGACGAGTCAATAGGTGGAAATCCGGAAGGATACCAGCTTGTAGTGAATGAAAAGGGTATCGACCTGAAAGCGGCCACCGGGACAGGTCTGTTCTATGGCGAACAGACACTCCGTCAGCTGTTTTCTCCCCAGGGAATCCCTTATGTCACCATACAGGATGAGCCTCGGTTCAAGTACCGAGGGATGCACCTGGATGCGTCGCGTCATTTCTTTCCCAAAGAAGAAGTATTCAAGTTGCTGGACGTGATGTCCTTTTATAAGCTGAATAATCTGCATCTTCACCTGACGGATGCAGGAGGATGGCGTATCCAGATGGATAAATATCCTAAACTGACTACTGATGCCGCTTTCCGTACCGAATCCGACTGGCGGAAGTGGTGGGATGGAAAAGACCGCAAATATCTTCCTGAAGGAACTCCGGGAGCCTATGGCGGTTATTATACCAAAGACGATATACGTGCGATCGTTGCCTATGCAGCCTCTAAACATATTAATGTATTGCCGGAAATCGAATTTCCCGGTCATTCGGAAGAGGTCCTGTTTGCTTATCCGGAGTTAAGCTGTTCCGGTCAGCCTTATAAGAATGGAGATTTCTGTATCGGTAATCCGAAATCATTTACCTTTATGGAAGACGTACTGGATGAAGTGATCGAACTTTTTCCATCCGAGTATATTCATATAGGAGGGGACGAAGCCGGTAAAGGTGCTTGGAAAACCTGTCCTAAATGTCAGGCTTTGATGAAAAAGAATGGCATGAAAAGCGTGGATGAACTGCAAAGTTATATGATACATAAGGCAGAGGAACATCTGATCTCTAAAGGCCGTAAGCTGATCGGCTGGGATGAGATACTGGAAGGTGGTCTTGCTCCGGAGGCTACCGTTATGTCCTGGCGTGGCGAAAGTGGTGGTATCAAGTCTGCCCGTATGGGACATGACGTGGTGATGACACCGGGTAATTATATGTATTTTGACTTCTACCAGGCAGATCCTAAAACACAGCCTTATGCTATCGGCGGATATACTCCGATAAAGAAAGTGTATAGTTATAATCCGATTCCGGTCGACTCCCTGACTGCCGAAGAAAGTAAACACATCATGGGAGTACAGGCTAATACCTGGACGGAATATATTCAGGATGAACAACATCTGGAATATATGATGTATCCCCGTGCCCTGGCCTTGGCAGAGATTGCCTGGTCGCCTCAGGAAAAGCGCGAATGGAATGACTTCAAACCCCGTATGAATGCTCATATCTCAAAATTACAGCAGATGGGCATCAATACATTTACTCTTTCCGACGAACTGGAAGTAACGATGAAGGTCGATACGGTCAGCAAACAGATTGAAGTCTACCTGGATGCCGAAAAGTATCCGGCAGAAATCCGTTATACGACGGACGGTACTGTCCCGACAGCCTCCTCCACAGTTTACGACGGGATGATTCTGGTGAAGGATTCAGCTTATGTTAAAGCTGCCATTTTCAGTAATGGCCAGTTGCAGGGAACCCCGACCGAGAAGAAAGTCGATTACCACCGCGCTATCAACAAGCCTATACATTATAATAGTAAGTTGTATCCTGGTTATATGGCAGGCGGTATGAATGCGCTGCTCGATGGCTATCGGGGAGGACTGACCTATCTGGATGGTCGTTGGCAGGGCTACCTGAACGATCTTGATTGTGTGATCGATATGGAAGAAGTTACCGATGTTCACAAAGTCTCCGCCCGTTTCATGCAACTGATCGGGCCGGGAGTTTTCCAACCGGCTACAGTCGAGTTATTGACATCCGAAGATGGAACGAATTTCACTTCACAGGGAATTATCCCGACCACCATCTCCAATAAAGATCCCGAACTTTCTTTCCAGGAATATCTCTTCCAGGGAGACTGGAAAGCCCGCTATGTCCGTCTGAAAGCTGATGAAGCGAATAAGGGATTCATCTTTGTGGATGAAATCGTCGTATGGTAAAGAGGATGATGAGCCAATGTGGTAAATATGCCAATGTGCCAATTCTAAGAATTAATGCATATGTATACTCATTGGCATATTGGCACATTTTCAAATTAGCATATTATTAATTAACTAAATAAATCGAGAATGAAGAAGCAAGTAATGAGCCTCCTGCTGTGTGGTAGCCTGATGGCGGCAGCACAACAGCCGGTAGATTATGTAAACCCTTTTATCGGGACCAGCAACTACGGGACTACTAATCCCGGAGCCATCTGTCCCCAGGGTATGATGAGTGTCACTCCATTCAATGTGATGGGATCGGAGAGCAACCGCTTCGATAAAGACAGCCAATGGTGGTCCACTCCATACTCCGCCGACAATGACTACATGACAGGTTTTGCCCATGTAAACCTGAGCGGGGTAGGTTGTCCCGAATTAGGCAGTCTGTTATTGATGCCGACCGCCGGCGAACTGAAAGTCGATTACCGAGAATATGGTAGTAAATATAAGGATGAAGTAGCTCATCCCGGCTATTATAGCAATGTCCTGACAAAATATGGTATCAAGACCGAAGCGACAGCCAGTATGCGTACCGGCCTTAGCCGTTTCACTTTCCCAAAGGGGCAGGGGAATATTCTGCTGAACCTGGGAGAAGGATTGACCAACGAAACCGGAGCAACCGTTCGTATTGTCAACGAAACAGAGATTGAAGGAAGCAAGTTGCTGGGAACTTTCTGTTATAACCCGCAGGCCGTTTTCCCGATCTATTTCGTAATGAAGGTCAGCAAGGCTCCCAAGTCGATGGGATATTGGAAGAAACAGCGTGAGATGAAAGGTGTGGAAGCCGAATGGGATGTCTATTCAGGCAAATACAAACTATATACCAAGTATAACCGTGAAATGAGCGGTGACGATGTCGGTGTATGGTTCACCTATGATACGGAAGAAAACGAAGCCATCGAAGTCAAGATGGGTGTCTCTTTTGTCAGTATCGAAAACGCCCGTCTCAACATGAATACGGAACAACCCGGTTTCGATTTCGATAAAGTCAGGACAACCGCCAGCAATATGTGGAACAGCGACCTGTCACGTGTAAAGGTAGAAGGCGGTAGCAAAGACGACAAGACAATTTTCTATACCGCTTTATATCACCTGCTGATTCATCCGAACATTATTCAGGATGTAAACGGTGAATACCCGATGATGGAAAGCCTGAAAGTAGGTCATACTACCGGAAACCGTTACACTGTATTCTCTTTGTGGGATACCTATCGTAACGTAAGTACCTTGATGACCTTGCTTTTCCCCGAACGTCAGCTCGATATCATCCGTACCATGGTCGATATGTATAAGGAAAGCGGCTGGTTGCCTAAGTGGGAACTATACGGACGCGAAACCCTCACGATGGAAGGTGATCCTTCCATACCTTATATAGTAGATGCCTGGATGCGCGGCCTTCGTGATTTCGATGTAGAAACAGCTTACGAAGCGATGCGTAAAGGAGCTACTACACCGGGTGAGTTCAACCTGCTTCGTCCGGACAATAACGATTATATGAGCAAAGGATATGTTCCGCTTCGTGAACAATACGACAACTCCGTATCCCATGCTTTGGAATATTATATAGCCGACTGGAACCTGTCCCAGTTTGCTAAAGCTTTAGGAAAGAAGGAAGATGCAAAACTCTTCTATGACCGCTCGATGGGCTATAAACATTATTACAGCAAAGAATTCGGTACGCTTCGTCCGATTCTGCCCGATGGAACATTCTATTCTCCCTTCAATCCTAAACAAGGTGAAAACTTCGAACCCAATCCCGGTTTTCATGAAGGAAGTGCCTGGAACTATACTTTCTATGTTCCTCACGATATCCCCGGTCTGGTTAAGCTGATGGGAGGCCAGAAGAAATTTGTAGACAAATTGCAGATGGTATTCGACGAAGGCCATTACGATATGGCAAACGAACCGGATATCGCCTATCCATATCTGTTCAGTTATTTCAAAGGTGATGCCTGGCGTACACAGAAACTCGTTCGTGAATTGTTAAGTAAATACTATC
Source organism: Parabacteroides sp. AM58-2XD (assembly GCF_003463685.1). Lineage (NCBI taxonomy): Bacteria > Pseudomonadati > Bacteroidota > Bacteroidia > Bacteroidales > Tannerellaceae > Parabacteroides > Parabacteroides sp. AM58-2XD. Next base: position 22,840 of record NZ_QSDP01000018.1, on the reverse strand, counting down.
ATAATGCACCGAACGGTCTTCCCGGCAATGACGATACCGGAACCATGTCGACCTGGGCCGTTTTCTCTATGATGGGATTCTACCCGGCTTGTCCCGGCGATATGGATTATGTACTGACTTCGCCGACCTTCAATAAGGTTACCATCGATTTGAATAAGAAATTCTATCCAAAAGGTGAGTTAGTAATCGAATCCATGCATAACAGTCCGGAAGACATCTATATTAAAGAAGTAACAGCCGACGGAAAGAAGCTAAAAGGCTATACTATTTCTCAGGAAGAATTGGTAAATGCCGGAACGCTTAAATTTATTTTGGAAGATACGCATAAGTAAGAGATAAAAACATGGCAGAAATAAGCCTGGAAGTTTTGAAACTTTCCAGGGCTTTCTATTTCGAATATAGGATACTTGATAAATAATAAATCCTTTTACCTTTGTAGTCATCGGTTTTTCCTTTATTTTTGCAAAGACAGAATTAAAAAAGGACAGATGAGCAAATATAAATATTCGCTATATGGGTATCATGCTATAGAGAAAGCTGATATTACTATCAATGGAATAACTGTGTTGTCCGGAGAAAATGGTTGTGGCAAAAGTACTTTGTCAAGATGGTTGTATTATATAATTAATGAATCGAACAAATTTGACGAATCTCTTTATGAGGAATTCTCCAATAAATTAAGAGGAAATCTTCAAAAATTGGTTAGAGCTAGTCGGGAGATAAGTCAGAGCGATGAATTCACCTCATATCATGAGGTGATCGATCAGATAAATGATCAAGTTGATATAGACACATTGAAAGAAAGATATATAAGTTTGGTTAAGCAGTTCGAATTGAGACTGATATCTTTCTTATCTGCAGAAATGATGAAGAGCAGAAAAAAACGTATTTTCTCTTATCTGAAAATTTCATATAATGAAGATAAAATCCTCTTGGAAAAGAATATCGCTGAATTTTTTAGTTCATTAATAGCTGATTTTGATCAAAAATATGAAGAACTCTGTCTTGATAAAGAAAAACGCTCATCAGATCAACTGTATAGATTTATAAAAAAAAATTATTCTGAGGAAGATAAAGCTCCGTCAAACATACAACTTTCAGAAGACGGGGTTAAGCTATTGGAAAAAGGAAAATTTAATGCTCCATTGATGATTCATAGAGCAATATATATAGATACTCCAATGGCTTTGTCTGATAAAGCTAAAATGTTAAGTCCCCATTGGACAGATTTATATGAAATGATGATAAGTCCTCAGGGAGAAATGCCTCAGTCTGGCAAAAAAGTGTTGTTACGCATCAGGCGACTGATAAATGGGCAGATAATAGTTGAAGACGATACATTTGGTTTTAATAAGGAATTGCATTTTCATCGGGAGGATGGTTTAAATATACCTTTGGAAAAAGCTGCTACCGGTTTGAAAGCTTTTGCTTATTTACAGCGTCTTTTGGAAAATGGTTATCTGAATGAAGAGACCTTGTTGCTTATTGATGAACCCGAAGCCCACTTACATCCTCAGTGGATAGTGGAATTTGCACGTTTATTAGTTTTGCTGCATAAGGAATTAGGCTTAAAAATTATGATTGCCAGTCATAATCCGGATATGGTTGCAGCTATACAATCGATTGCCCATAAAGAGGATATTATCGAAAATACCTGTTTTTATCAGGCGACTAGAAGTGAGAATTCATTACAATATACATATCAAAACCTCGGAAGCGATATAAAAGAGATTTTTGAGTCTTTTAATATTGCGATATCCCGTATTCAAGATTATGGTTCCAATAATTTATAATGAAGACATTATTGTTTCTCATTTGATAGCTAAACATTGTTTGTGCTTATTAGATGAAGTCTCTCAAAGAGATTATAATAAAGTAGGGATTTTTTCAAACAAGATCAAATGTTTGGCTTTGGATGATTACGAAACAAAGTTCTGTGGTGGTTCAAAAGATAATACAATGGATGCAGCAGTCGGAATTAGTGATTATCAAAATAATCGAAAAGTAAATCATAGATTGTTGTTGGTAGAATTACGTTTGGATTATCAAAGTTCTAGAAATCTGGAGAAAAGCTCATTAGCTCGCAAAATAAAACATTCTAAAGATTTATTATCAGAGTCTAGGATTGCCCTCAATAGTTGTTTTATTTTTTCTGAAGAGGTTGCTCCCAAGGCTCAAAGTTGGGTACGGCGTTTTGCTCGTGAGTTTAGTGCGAATTGGGAGGTGATGAATCCCATACAGTTTAATGCTTTTATAAAATTTGAATCAGATATGCCGTATCAACCGGAAAATGATTTAGATAGAATAAAAGAAGTCTTGTATGAATGTTTGAAGAAAAAGGATTTAAAGAACTTTTTTGATAATACAAGATATTGGCGTACAGAAGCTTTAAAATATAGGAATCAATTTAAATTATTGGAATTTGAAGCCATTACAGATACGCTATGGAATATATGGAAATCTTTTGATATAGCGGCTTATTCATCTGATGAAATGGATATTCTTGAATCAGAAATAGAAAAAGAGGATTTGCAGATTCTCATTGGAAGATACGCATAAGTAAGAAAAATAAATTATCGTAAGGGAGCCCTGGGGAGTAATGAACTTCTCAGGGCTTTTTGTATTTAGGAAACTGTATTATGAGCGTAGAGATTGATAGGCGGATTTGTTACTGAATGTAAAATCTTTTGAAAAGATGAAAGAGGGATAATTCAAAATGACTAGAAAAAAACGATCGTTTTTTTTATGTCATTTTTATTTTGTACAAAACGGTCGAAATATTAACCGGAGATCTAACAAAACTCCACAATCCGCACTAGTATGCAAAACAAATTAAGAGGATGGCTGGCAGATAACAGCTTAACGGCAGATCCGAAAGATCGGATCCTGGTACTCGAATCCGCAGGTAACGCAGGGCTCGATGATATCTATAAAGAGATGCGTGAAGAAGATACCGGGCTGCGACAAGAAACTCTCGTACATGTAGTTACACTCTATGAACGCATAGTGGCACGCTTCCTGATGAATGGCTTTAGCGTCAACACCGGATTGTTCCATGCAATACCCCGTTTTACGGGAATTATCGAAAAAGGCCTTTGGAACCCCGAAAAGAACGGCATCTACATCTCTTTTATCCAGGATAAAGTAATTCGCGAAGAGATCGCAAAGACAGAAATCGTCATAGAAGGCGAAAAAGCCGACGTGATGTATATCACTGGTGTGGAAGATCGCAGTAACAATATGACCGACGGCAGCATGACACCCGGTCGCAACTTCGCCGTTTTCGGCGCTTATCTCCGCATAGTGGGCGACAACGAAGCGGTGGGGATCAGTTTCCGCAATACGACTACCGACGAGGTGGTGAAAGTCGGCAGCGACATGTTCAGTACGAACGATCCCGGGACGTTGATCTTTATTGTCCCTACCAGCCTGGTCGACGGTACGTACGAACTCACCATCACCAACCAATATATGAAAGGTAAGAACGCCCTGCGTAAATCACCCCGTTCCGTCTCGACCACCGTGTTTGTCGGCGATGGCGGCGGTGGAGGTGGCGACCGCCCCGAAATAGAATAAAAACACCGTTGCTTTCGCGGCACCGGGAACCCCGGCGTTCCCCTTGCAGGAACCGAGGCGTTCCCTATGCCGCGAACGGACGGTTGCTTTGACGGGAACCAGTACGGTTGCACCACCCGGAACCAATGCGGTTGCACAAGTGGGAACCATAGAAAAAATTGAGCTATCTGCAAATTATAGGATGAGCCAATTAGTGACGGTGCCTTCAGGCTGTAGGCCTGTAACAAACTAGCCCAGGGTTCTAACCCTGGGTTCCCTTGAATTTTTCTCTTTCTGAGGCACCCTGTAGGGGTGCGACAAGACGAAAAGGGTTGATATTTAGCTTGTCCCGCCCTTACCAACGACGCTACATTCAAATATGATAAATACAGAATCAATAACAATAATATAATCATCAAAATGAACAAACAAGAACTCATCCGGCAACTGGCCGGCGAAACAGGACTCCATGAGCGGCAGGTGCGCATGACGCTCGACTGCCTGATTCTTTCAAAGGTTTTATAGTGGGGGATGCTAGGCAGAATGCAGCAGACGGTGGAACCGTCATAATACAAGGTGGTATTGTGAATGCTGTAGGAAAGAACGGTGCAGCAGGGATAGGCGGTGGATACAGCAAAAATTCTAGAGGCGGTGGAGGTGGTAAAATCACCATTTCCGGCGGAACAGTCAATGCGACTGCAGAGGAGGGAGGTGCCGCAATCGGCGGAGGAGCCAGTGGCGTTTCGACTTCCAAGCAAATGTATGGTGGTCAGGTCGGTATTTATCGTCAAACAGGAGGCACTGTCAATGTTCAATCGGTGGATGGGGCTGGTATCGGAGCGGCCAGTTATACAAAATCAAGTATAGATGATGACAAAACCCTCGAGATAACAGGAGGCCGGGTAACAGCTACTGTTTCCGGAGGTGGAGCCGGTATCGGTAATGGAGTCGGGAGCTCCTTATCTCCGGATGTCTATTTGTCAAAAAGAGCTGATATGACTCTCGTTACGGCAGAAATTGTATGTAATACGAATAGTGGTGCCGGTATCGGCGGAGGTGAAAATGCTTCTAGTCCTGCTGTTTATATTAATGCGAAGTCAGTTACTGCTACCTCTAAAACCGGAGCCGGTATTGGAAACGGCAAAGGAGGAGAATATAACGGGGAAATATATATTTATGGGGGCGATATAAAAGCATATTCAACCGATGGCCAGGGGATTGGAAAGGGCTTGAATTCCATTGGTAACATACATAATATAGTATTGGGAGATACAGATTTGGCACGAGGAATATTACAGGCAGATATCCATTCGGTAAATAATTATGCGCTGTCTAAATTTACTTGCTATAGCGGAACCATAAAGATTAAATCGGATACAAAAGATCCCTCTGTGGATCCATCTTATACTACATCAAGTATCTCCGGAGGCTCCGTCTATTTGCCAAAACCTCCGGCAACTGTTAATGTCGATAATGTGGCACTCAATATGTATCAGGTAAAAGTCCGGGCCTCCGGACTATCGAATAATAAGGATTATGTGTGTTCTTATCTTATTAAAAAGCAGAATCCCAACTTTCGGAAGAAAACCTTCTATGCCCGTCCTATTAACGGTTATTTTTATTTCTGGTTGGAAGAAAGCAGTGAAGCGTGCGATATAACGATTGACGGTAAATCTGTTTATCTGGGTGAGGTAAAAGCCAATAATAACAATCTCGCCCCGACGGTTGTCGAGAATGTGACAGGTGGAGGCAGGCTCTGTTACTCCTCTTTGAAAGGAGCGCTCGATGCTTCGAAGGAGCACGATAATCTGAAAATGACGTACGATTACATGCTTCCTGCAAGCGAAAATGCCGTATCGACGAAATCTGTCGCTTTCGATATGAACGGTTATACCCTTTCCAACGGGGGAGATGCAAGTGTAAAGATTAACAGCGGATTGTTTACCTTATCAAATTCGAAAGGATATACTACATCTACTTTTCATCCGCTTATTGAGATGCAGGGCGGCTATCTGAAAAAGACAGAAACAAGCGGCGGCGGAACATTGAACTTGCCAGATATAACATTGAAGGAAGCAGGGGATGCGAGTGCTATCCCTGTCTATTGGTGTAATTTGAATAATGGTAGTTTCGGAACAGCCGCCGGTTTCAAACAGGGAGATCGGGATTTGGTAAAAGACCAACGCGTTTTCGGTGATAATTATCCCTATTATTTTTGGCTGGGTAAAGAAAAAGAGGCCGGTGTGTTTTCAATGAATGCAACTCCGGGTGGCGGAACGAAAAAATACTATTATGCTGATAACCTTGCCACTCCGGCACATAACCTGACCTTGTCGCTCACCTCTTATAAGGCCCTGATAGAAAACACATCTACAGGTAATCCGGGTTATTATAAAAATCTTGCCGACGCTTTTGCCCAGGCTGTTGACGGGGAGACGGTCAAGCTGATCGACAACTACACAGCCTCCAGCGAAATGATCCGTCTGCCGGAAGGCTCCAAAAACATGACGCTCGATCTGCAAAGTTATTCGCTCAGCGGCGATAAAACATTGGATGCAGGCAACCATTGGCTGACCGTGGCAGGAAGTGGCAAACTACAAGGAAACACAACGTTAGCAGGGTTGGTCTATACCGAACTCGATGCCGGTATCTGGAAACGATAAAGATGAACGGCATGCAGGTTTATCGCACATTCGTTACGAACCTGCCTGTTCAAAATAGCGGAAAGCTCACTTATCAACCGGCGAGCGGGCAGACTATCTTTCTGCCGGAACCAAGAACAGTAAAGCGGAAGCCTGCCTCTGGCTGCCTGCCGGGCAGCAATCGGTCGTCTTGTCAGACGTACTGCCCACTACTACCGAACAGTTTGCCGAGGTATCGCTCTCGGTGGCGGCCAACCATTCCAATACGGTAGCCGCTTCGCCTTTGCTGAATATCAGCGGCGGGACAATCACGGTTACGCCTACCGCATCGGGGAGTGCCAACGTGACCTACGGATCGAAAAGCTACGTCTCTTCTTTCTCCGGCACCAGCGCCTCCAAGCGCATCGGCATCTACGGGAGCGTCGACCGTGACAGCGGCAAAGACCACCGACTGCTGATTGCTTCGGGCAGCGAAACAACCTACCTGAGCCTGCGCGGCATCCGTGTGCAAACCGCATCCGATAAACCGGCACTCGAAGTAAATGCCCCGGCGGACATCGAACTGGTGGGTGATAACCGGCTGAAAGGCAGCTATAGCGGTTCGACTACTTCGCCCGCCGTACAGGTAAAAAGCGGAGGGAGCCTGATCTGGCAAAACTGTACCGACGGTAACGGGCGGTTGTATGCCGACGGCGGTGCTATCGGAGCGAATGCCAGTCCGGCGATACAGGTCGAAGCCTCCGCTACGATGGCAGTTTCGGGCGCTACGCTGGTGGCGCGCCACGGTAACGGCAAGGCGGCGGATGCCATCGAAGGCGGCACGCAAAAGATTCTGGCAGGCAGTGTCGACGCTCTCTATAAAGACGGGGCGCGTCCGGTGAATAAAAGTAATAATGAAGTATATAAAGTCTCCGTCACTACCGGCCTGACGCCCGACCAGCCTTATACTTGTACCTATAAAGACTGCAACCCCAGCCCGTTTATGGCGATGCCCGATGCGGCAGGCAAAATCTACTGCTGGCAGCCCGAGCAGGAACTCAGTGCCGAAAAGACCAAGGTCGTGCTGACTCATCCCGTTAGTTTCGAGAAGACGGAGATCGAAGTGGTACAGGTGGAACAGAACGACGATAATGTCGCGCCGATCGTACTCCGCATGACCGATGCCGACGTCAAACGGCAGTCGTTCGGTAACCTTCGGGATGCCTCGACGCAATGGAGGCAGGTACGGAGGGAGCCGTCAACACCTATTCGCTGCAATTGCTGACCCGTATTGCCAACCTGCGCACCGAACAGGCCGTTCCCGCCTATACCAGCGTGACGCTCGATCTGGGTAGCTTCGAGATCGCTGCCCAGAACGGTTCGGACGTCTCTTTCGACGCTTCCGCCAACGGCGCTTACCTGAATATCACCGGCAAGGGAAATATCAAGAACACCTTCCGCATTAAAGGCGACGTGTTTATCACCGGCGTAGTGCCCCTGACTGATGCCGTGGTCGAACTGGGCGGCAAGGCGGTGTTCCGCACCCTGGTGAAAGACCTGCCTGCCGCCGCCGGCAACAGCTATGCCTACAGCTACGGCGAGCAGCAGAATGTACCGTTCTACCTCCACGACGCACAAGCCTGTCTCTGGCTGCCCGACTACGGACGCAGCGAGGAGTTGCGCTTTACCGTCAGCGGCACGGGCGGATCGAGTACCGAATATACGGCGGGCAATATCACCACCGTGACGCAGCGTACCGAAGCTATTCCCGCCACTCCGGTCGGTGTGGTGGCACGTGTCGTCTACCGCAACGGTGCGATGAACCAGGCTTTCAACACACTACAGGAAGCCTTCCGGGCAGCCGCTACGGCCTGGACGTCGGTATCGGCATCGCTTCCGGCGGAAACCACGATGACCGACAAGCTGAAACTGGTGAATGTGCAGCTGCTGACCGGCGTAACCGTATCGGGTACGCTGAAAGCGGAGGGTTGGTTCACCCTGAACCTGAACGGCAAGAACCTGACATCGGCCTCGGGTGCTAAGCTACAAGTTACTAACGGAGCGCATCTGGCAGTGGCCGATGTCACGACCGGCATCAAAGGCAATATGGCTGTCGATATCGATCTGGCAGGCAGCGCACGCCTGTTTGTGCCCGGCGCGGTTCGCCTGGAAGGGAATGTGACAAAAGGCGGCGTGGCCGATGTGTTCTACTGGCGTACGCTGGTGAATATGAATTACCAGTCGTCTACCATTGACAAGGTGACGTTCGACGCGGTGGAATATCCCGTGATCGACCGCGAGGTATGCCTCTGGCTGCCAGCGAGCACCGACGATACGAAGGTCTATTCGTTCGGCGTCGGCGACAAGACCGAGCAGGTGAGCGGCTACCAGGTTTCGGCAGGCAAGCACGACAACGACATGACAATAGGCGGCAACAACAACGTCGCCCGTATCGGCACGCAGGAGCATGCCACCCTGAAAGCCGCCTTCGATGCCGCAACGATGGGGCAGACCGTCGAACTGATGAAGACAACTTCGCTGGAGGCGGATTATTCGCTTTCCGGCAAAAGCATCGTCTTCGAACTGGGCAAATACGAACTGACCGGCAGCCATCCGCTGACGGTGGCATCGGGTGCCTCGCTGGTGATAAAGAGCAAGAGCGGAAGCGGAAAGATCGGAAGTCCGTTGTCGGCACAGGCAGGCGGCACATTATATATCGGCCAGGATATACCGGGCGATGCGATCGGCACGGTCAGCGAAGGCGGCAATCCGCGTTACCGTTTGCTGGTGACTAACCTGCCGGCGAATATCCCTTCGGGCACGCATAGCTTCACCTTTGCCGAAATAGGCAGCGACGGCAACCCGACAGGTGCTCAGCAGGCAGGCTCCTTCGTGGTGCGCGAAAACGTAGGCTGCCTCTGGCTGGAAGAGCAAGTGGCGCGACGCCTGACAATGACGGTGGGAGGTACCGATTACCCGACCGACAATGTGACGGTCAACGCCGATCACTTTAATATCGAGACTTACGGAGTCAGCGACGTGGCTCAGATACGCAACGGAAAGAAATACCGCGACCTGGCGGCTGCCTTTGCCGACGCATCGGGCAAGACGATCGTCCTGTTGAAGAATGCCGCCCTCAAACAGAATGTGGAGGTGAACGGCTCTGTCGTGCTCGAAACGGGCAGCTACACGGTTACTTCGCAGGATGTGGGTAGCCTGAAAGCGGTTATCAGCGTGCCGGAAGCTGCAAACCTGCAAATAACCGGCAAGGGGACCATCGGCTCCAACTTTACCATTGATAAAGCCGGGCGGACGGATGTGAACAGCAACGGAAATCTCCAGGCAGACCGCACGGTGTCGCTGACGGGGACTGTCAGTCTGAACGATAAACAATTGCAACGTGTCAGCGTCGAAGGCTTGCCTGCCGCCGTGAAAGCGACCTACGAATATAACGGGCAGGAGGGCGAAGCCACTACCTCGTCCGACGGTTCGCTTTGTCTCTGGATGGAGGTACAAAAGAGTTCGCCTTCCAACTTCTTCGTGGAGGCGTCGGGCATGACCTATATGGCGACTTCGGTGCTCGTCATGGCTACCCATGTGAACCCCGTAACCGTTACCCCCGTGACAGCCGTTGCCGCCATTGGCGACAAGACATACGACACGTTGGCCGATGCCTTCGACGAGTTGGCGGACGGAGCCATGGTGAACCTGCGCAAATCGCAGGCGGAACTGACTGGCGCACACCGCTTGCCGGATGCTCTGACGGGATCGGCAACACTCGACCTGGCAGGCAACGTGATTACCGCCGTCAATGCCTCGTTCGATGCCAACAACGGCAGGCTGGTCATGATGAACGGTGTGCTGGGCGGAACGGTAGCCCTCACCCAAAACGTCTATGCCGAAGGGTCGGTGATCATGAACAATGCGCAGGTCAGCCTCGACGGCAAGACGGTCTGGCGCACCTTCCTGACGCTCCCCGACGGGACGACGGCGTTTACCTTTAAGCTAGGCGACGGCACAGCCGTCTCTTCCGATAATATCCGCCAGGCGGACGGCCATCCGGTAGCCTGCCTCTGGCTGCCTTCTTCTAATGTGGCACGTACGTTGACGGTGACTGCCGGCGATGTGGAATATGCCCTCAACAATGTGGTGGTCGCCTCTACCCACGGCAACGAACTGGATGTGACCGCTGGCAACGATCCGGTAGCCGAAGTCGACACGAAAACCTTTGCCTCGCTGGCCTCGGCGCTTGCCTCTGTGGCAGAAGGCGGAACGGTGACATTGAAAAAGAACCTCTCCCTCTCTTCCGTGCAGGATATAAAGAAGAACCTGACACTCAACCTGGGCGGCCTGAGCTTTACCTCGGGCAACAGCGGTTTCAATGTAGACGCCGGCAAGACGCTTAAGATCGTTGGCGGCATGCTGCTCGGAACTTGCGCCTGCAAGGGGAGGGTACGGTTAGCGCAGGTAGCGACGTGAAGATTGCCGGCATTGTGCTGAACAAGGAGAATAAGGAAGTCTACCGTACCCTGATCAAACGGGGACCGTCAGACGCCGGCCTGCCGGGTTGTTACTGGCTGGAGGCTACCGGTGCCGATTACGACCTGACGCTGCCGACCGTTGTCGTTCCGGGCGAGACCTGGGAAACGACCGTGCCTGGCACATTGGGAAATCATCATACAACGCTGACGGCTTACAAACGGATCGAAATCGCTTCGGGCACGCAGTCCTGGAACGAGAGCTATCAACAAACGAATCTGGTGCTGGCATCCGGTGCCGTGCTGGACTTAAAGGGGGTAACCGGAACCTTCTCTCTGCACCGCCTGACCCTTCATGATGGAGCAAAAGTGACTACGGCCAATAGCGGTCTGGTGGTCGCAGAGGAAGGTATCCGCTATATCCGCACGTTTACCGGCATCGACCGGTGGGAGTCTGTTGCCTTGCCGTTCACTGCCGACCGGATCATGACCGAAGAGGCGGATGCCGACGCTCCCGGCGGCAAGCGAATCACTCCGCTGCTTCCTGCCACCGGAACGGGTACGGCGGGTAACTTCTGGCTCAAGACGATGAATGCAGGCGGTACGTTGCAAAACGTCAGCACGACGGAGATGACGGCAAACGTTTCTTACCTGATGGCGGTACCGTCGCAGTTGCAGGACAAGGCGATCATGTTTGTCTCCGGTCCGAATCAGCTGCTGCGCCGCGACAAGGTGACGGCGGTGAAGCCGGCAAGCGGTTTTGCTTCCTATGCCAACGGCACGCTCGACGAACTGACCGTGAACGAATATTGCTACGTGCTGAATGATGCCGGCGATGCCTATGAGCGGAAGACGACGGCTGTGATATTGCCGTTCCGCGGTTATCTGCTGGCGGATGCGAACACAACGACCATCAAGCCGCAGCTGCGCATCGGAGTGATAACGGATGCCGTGGTTCCGGCCACGCTGGAGCAGCTACGTATCCATACCCTTCCCGGCCGTGTGGTGATCGAGTCGCTGCGCGAGGAACAGATCCGTATCTATACGCTCGACGGACGTCTGCTGCGTGCCTTGCGCATCCCGACAGGCTATACGGAGATCGTCTTGCCGCGCGGGCTGTATATTATCAATCGTCAGAAGATCATCATCAACCAATAATACACATATATATAATGTATAAGAAAATAACCAGATTACTAGCAATACCCGTCCTGCTTGCAGCCACGCTGCATCCTTGCCGGGCGCAGTGGGTCGACCCGGGCGACAGCCCTGACCTGAAATGGGACGTGGCGCAGTTGAACGGCGGCACATCCTACAACACCCTGCCGGAAGCCTTCCAAAACGTATCGGCCGACGGCGCGACGATCCGGTTGCTGATCGGCGTCACCCTCGACGGGAAAGCATCGCTTGCCGTCTCTTACCGCACGACCCTCGACCTGAACGCGCTGCCCCTGGTCTGCGCCTCCGGTACCGGTTTCACCCTGGCGGATGGCAAGTCGCTGACGCTGGAAAATGGCACGGTCTCGGGTTCCTTCTCCCTCTCCGGCAGCGGACAGTTGTTTGCCGGAGCCGATGTGAAGATTCCGGGGTTGGGAGTCACCGAGACGCTCCCGGGCACGACCGATCCCCGCAACCTCTACCGTATCCTGGTCACCCTGCCGGGCGGCGAATCGGCAGGGGCGATTTCGGGTGTCGCCTATGGACAGACCACCGTCACCCGGTATGCCCGCAGCGGTAACCGACTCTGTTGCTGGCTTCCTCAGAGTGTAGCGGCGCTGGCTGTCACTTTCAGTTATACGCCCACGGGCGGACAGCCGCAACTCTACACCACCGCCCCGCTTATCGTCACGCAGCATGCCGAAAATGCCGTGCCCGTGGAGAAGAAAGAGGGAACGGCCGGTATCCATGTGGCAGAAGTAGCCGGCAGCGGAGGAAGCAGCCAGTCGTATACCACGCTGGCGGAAGCCTTTACCGCCGTGAAAGACGAATCGACAACGGAAGCAAGGACGATCGGCCTGCTGGCAAACACGACGCTGAATGAACAGGTGGAAATAGCTTCCCCTATCGTGCTCGACCTGCATAACTTTAGCCTGACGACCTCCGGCAATGCCGGTTTCACACTTCCGGCAGGTGCGGCGGGTAACGGTGCTCTACATATAAAGAACGGGCAGATAGGCGGGAGCTTCTCCCTGGTACCCGGTTTTATTGCGGACCGGACGGTTACACTATCGGCTGCGGTTATGTTAAATGGCAGGCAGGTCTATCGCGTCCGGCTGCTCCTGCCGGATGACAGTGCGGGCGAGACGCTTTCTTTCTCCTACGGGAATGTGAATAACGGTACGGTCGCCGCTCCCGTTACGGAAGACGGCCATCCGGTTGCTTATCTTTGGCTACAGGCTCGTGCGGCAACCTCTTTCTCCCTGACAATCGGCGATAAGACGTTGACAAAAGAGGGCATCTCCGTACAGGCAAACCATGACAATACCGCCGACCTGCGCCACGGGGATACCGAGGCTGTGCTCTATGCCGCCGGAGAAACACCGGGTACGGATGACGGTACGGCTTACGGCAGTTTCCATGATGCCCTGAATGCTGCGGGACAGAGCGACGGTAGCCAGCTCTGGTTACAACGTGACGTTTATTTCAGTGGCGTCACCCCGCACGGCCATCCGATCGAGGCAAACGTACTGACGGAGCTTCATCTGGACGGCCATACCCTGACCGCCACCAACTGCACGCTCGACGCTTCCGCTCCGGGCGCCTGCCTCCGTATCTGCGATGCCGACCGTGGGACGGGACGTATTACGGGTACCTTCCGTATCAAGGGGGATGTCTATATCGGAAAGGATATCATCGGCGGCAATATCGGTGTGGTGCTGAAAGGGGAAGATGCCACCGATACGCAACTCTACCGTGTACTGGTGCAGATAGATGAACCCGGCGCCCTGCCGGACGGCTTTGCCGGTTGGCGGCTGGGAAGCCTTGCGGGGCAGACCTGTTACGTAAAAGACAAACTGGCCTGTCTCTGGCTGCCGGTAGGGATGGCTCCCGAAACGCTGACATTGGAAATAAACGGTATAAGCTATACCGCCACCGTGCAGGTTTCCGCCTCTCATTCCAATACGGTCACGGCCCGCAAACCGGCGGTAGTGGCTGCGATCGGAGCGAAGGAATATACCTCGCTGGCCGATGCCTTTGCCGATGCAGCAAACGGGAATACCATCCTGTTGAAACAGAGTACGGCGCTTAGCGTTCAGGTTACGGTTCCCGACCAAGTAAACCTGACAGTGGATTTGCAGGAGTTCACCCTCTCGATGCAAGCAGCGGCAGCCTTTACAACTTCCGGCAACGGACGCCTGTTGGTGGAGAGTTCGGACGGACGGGGTATCCTCTCCGGTAATTTCGCTGTGACGGAGCAGGTCTGCGTATCTTCTTCAGTGTCGCTTACAGGGATCGTGACGGCAGGCGGCCATACCGTTTACCGCACCTGTTTCTTCCTCCCGGCGGTTTCGGATGCGGGTAGCTGGGAGTATGGCGCACAAAACGGTACGCTCTTTTTCCCCGGCAAACAGAATACCGGCGGGCAGGCGGTGGCCTTCGGTTGGTTACAGACCGAGACGGGAGTGCACGACCTGGTTGTCCGGTTATCCGGTACCATGGCAATCTCGAAGACATTGACCGGCGTCATGATACAGGCCAATCATAACAATCGTTTCGATATGGAGGCGGGGACAAGCCTGGTACAGGTGGGGGCGCAGTATTATCCCTCTTTTGCCGCCGCCCTCGAACAGGTGGAGGCTGCCGGCAGCGGTACGATCCGGCTGATCGCCGACCAGGCGTTGCGGGGAATGCAGAATATAACCGGGTCCGTGGTGATCGACCTGAACGGCCATGTGTTGTCGCTCGCTTCGGATGCCGCTTTCGATGTCGCCGGAGGGGCAACCTTGCGGGTGACCGACGAAAGCATTGCCTCCGACAAAGGATATCTATACGGTACGCTTTCGCTGAACGGGGCGGTCTATGTCGATCCGAAGGTGAAGCTGGGCGGCACGGTGATTCGCCGCGGTGAAGAAGTGTACCGCCTGACGGTGGACGGGTTGCCTATCGATGCCGGCGTGGCTCCGGTCACTTATACCTATGCCGCTTCGGGCATGACCGGCCAGGCATTGCTGCTCGACGGTTCCGCCTGCCTCTGGCTGCCGGGCGAACGGGAGGAAGAAGACCTGTCGTTCACGGCAAAAGACGGTACTGTCTACGAAACGACCTTGTTCCCTTCGCTACCCGCTCATAATGCCCGCCAGCAGGCTTTCCGCCGGGTGGAAGTGGATACCGATGTAACCTGGGCGGATGCAGCAAACAAGGATTGCAACGTCGTAGTCGGGCCGGGTGTGAAACTGACGATCGCTACCTCCGGACAGATGAAAACCCTCCACCGTGTCACGATGGGCAACGGTGCGGAGATCCTCTGCAACGAACCGGTGCTGGCAACGGGCGGCATCATCCATACCCGCTCCTTTGCCGTTGCCAATCATTGGGAGGCTTTCTCCCTGCCTTACGCGCCGCGCCGCATCACAGCCGTGATCGACGGCAGCCTGACGGAACTTTCTCCTTACCTGGAGTCGGGAACGGGCGGTCATTTCTGGTTGCAGGCATTGGCGGACGACGGTTCGTTCAGTTATGTAGCGGAAGAAGTCTTGAAAGCGAATGCCGGATACATTATCGCTGTGCCGGACGGACTGACGACGGCTGGCGGCGGTGCTGACCGGGCCGTCTCGTTCGTTTCGGCTGCAAACCAGTTCCTCAACCGCAAGGAGGTGACGGCGGTAGCTCCCGAAGAGAAAGGGTTTAAACAGTTTGCTACCGGCACGTTGCATGACTTGCCGCTTACCCGGCCTTTCTATCTGCTGAATACCGAAGGGACGGAATATATCCGGCAGGATGCTTCTGCCGATGCTCCGGTTTCAGTGCCGCCTTTCAGCAGCTACCTCCTGACCGACGACCGGACGCTGGCCGTCAATCCTACGCTTCGCATGGCGGGATTGCCTACGGCTACGGAAACGGTTGTCTCCCTGTCCGGCAATGATCTCCGGGTGTGGGGAGGCAGGGGATGCATACGGGTATCGGCTACTGAAGCGACCGACCTGGCGGTTTATACGCTCGGCGGACGATTGCAGTTGTGCGTCCGTATCCCGGCGGGGGAAAGCATTCTAACCTTGCCTGTCGGCCTCTATATCGTGAACCGGCATAAAATATACGTCAATGAATACTAACAGATTAAGAGAGATAGCGTGATGAAACAATATATCCGACAACTTTTATTCCTCAGCCTGCTGTTGCTGTCGGCCGCAGCGGGAGCACAGGAGATCGTAGGCCCCGGCGGGCCGGACAGTCCTTCGACAGGCGACAAGACCATAACAGTCACCCAGTCACCTGGCGGGACGATCACGCCGGCAGGTGACTGGGTGGTGACGGTGGTAGGCGGTACAAGTCCCGTTTTTACCATCCGTGCAAAAGAGGGGCATGTACTGGCTTCTGTGTCGGTGGATGGTGTTCCGCTGGTAATCGGCAAAGACCTGGCTTCTTATACTTATACATTTACAGCGATCGCGGAGAACCATACGCTGACCGCTTCGTTCGCTTCCACCCGCTTTACCCTGACAGCCGAAGCTGGCAACGGGGGAAGCATTACACCGACTTCGGCCCTGGTGGCGAAAGGGGGCAGCCAGACGTTTACGATCCATCCCGATGCAGGCTATGAGATCGAAGATGTCAAAGTGGACGGCGTTTCAGCTGGTGCCATGTCTTCCTATACCTGTACGGACGTAGCGAAAGACAGCCGTATCGTAGTCTCCTTCAAGTCCCTTGCCTATACCGTAAGCCTGGAGGAAATGCAGAACGGCAGCCTGAAGATCACAGATGGCGAAGGCAAAACAGTTGCAGACGGTGATAAAGTGCCATATGGAACCTTGCTGACCTTGCTACCCCAACCGGCGGAAGGGTTTGCCCTGGAAGAACTGACGGAGAATGGCAAGATGCTTGTCGGGACGGTCTTTGCAGTGAAGGGAAATGTTGCTTTTGGTGCAGTTTTCAGTAAAGCGGTCTATACGGTAACGATCAAAATTCCAGTGGTAAAAGGAGGTGCTCTGACAGTGAAGAATGGGCAGACGGTCCTGCTTTCCGGAACCCATCGAATTGAATATGGCACAGTGCTGACCTTGGAGAACCGACCGGAAACCGGCTACGACTTTAGCGGCTATGAAGTAGCCCCTGGCAATCTCCTGAACTCTGACAAGGTTACAGTTACAGGCAATGTTACAATCGGCGCTGTCTTTGCTCCGAAAATATATCCGGTAACAGTTACCGCTCCTGTTTCTACTGAAGGCAGTCTCTCCGTCATGAACGGACAGGAGGCAATCGTCGGTGAAATACAATTACCTTATGGCACACAATTAGCACTTTCCAATAAGCCGGCTGTCGGCAAGACCTTTGCTGCCTATACCGTTGAGCCGGCCTCGGCCCTGACCGGCAATATCGTAACAGTGACTACAGGAACGACTATCGGTGCCCGTTTTAAAGAGGCGGGAAAGGACGAAGAAGACATTGGATCGGACGGGGAGAAATTGTATAAGGTCACTTATTCCGCTCCACTGGTCGTAAGAAAGGACGAAAGCGTTGTCGGCAACGGAGAGATGGTAAAGGAGAATACCTTGCTGACCCTGGTGGCTGTCAACACGAATACGCAGAAGGTGGTCTCTCTGTCGGCTAACGGCAATCCGGTGGAGTTCCTCACGGACGGCGGCCTGAATACGGCTTTCTATAAGGTAACAGGTGCGGTCGCTTTTACTGTTAGTCTGGCCGACAATCGTTTCCCGGTACGTATCGAAACGCCTGACGGCGGAATATTGGCTGCTTCGGCAGGAGGGCAACCGGTTATCTCCGGCAACAGTTATTTGTATGGTACTGCCGTCCGTGTCACGGCAACGGCTACCGAAGGATATAAGCTGGTACGTATCATGGCGGGTAACCGGGATATCACCCTGTCGCAGCAGGTGATACTGACGGAAGACCTGGTACTGTCCGCCACCTTTGTCCGCCAGGGCGATATCGGGGCGGACCCTGATCCGGAGAACCCGGACCCGGACGCTCCTGCCGGCATCGACCTGACTCCCCAGCAGGTAGTCTATGACGGGCGGGTACAGTCTTTTCGCCTGGTAACTATGCCCGGAGGGATTGTAGATAAAGTTCAGGTCACCTACTTTCAGAATGCTAAGAAAGTGCAACCCATAGCCGCCGGACTGTACGACGTGCAACTGACACGCCCGGCCGACGACCGTTTTGCCGCTTTCGACCGGACGATACCGGGCGGACTGGAAATACAACGGGCACCTGTAACCATCGCCTCGGTTGATTATACGCAGGAGCAGCAGCTAGGCAGCTTGGTTCGTACCCTGGCTACCCTGGAAGGTGGAAAGGCCGAATACAAAGGAAAGGTTGTTGCCGGAACCTTCGCCTGGACCGATCCGTCGGCCACCGCTGGCAAACTGGCCGTTACTGTATCCGGTTATCAGGGCGTACGCTTCACGCCGGCCGATCCGGACAACTACCGGGAAGCGACAGCGCAGGTGCATATACAGGTCGGCGCTGCTCCGGCACCAGCTTACCGGATAACGGCACTGACGGAAGGTGAGGGGACAGTCGCTTTCTATAATGGCGATCTGGCTTGCGAGCCTGCGGAACCTTTCTATGAAGGGATGAGCCTGTCGCTACGGGCTGTACCGGCTTCGGGCTTCCGGTTCGAAGGTTTCCGGGTGGACGGTGTCTTGTATGACCTGAATCCCTACAACCTGACAGTTACGAAAGATCAGACGGTCACGGCTTGCTTTCAGCAGAAAGCCGATCCGGCTACCCCTTCGGCAGTGACGGTAACACTGACACCTCCCGCCTCCCTGACGTATGACGGCCGGGCGAAGCTGGTAGGTGTATCGTCTGTCCCTGCCCTGAACGGCTGGCAGGTGGAATACCGGAATGAAAAGGATGAGGCGGTGATACCTGTGGATGCCGGGACTTACCGGGTATTGGTGAGCCGTGAGGAAGATGAGGAATGGCTGGCTTTCGAAAAGACTTCGACGTTTACGGTAAGCAAGGCGGTGCCTGTTGTCACGGAGTTGCCGGTAGCCGGTGGTTTGCCTGCGGGTGCACCCCTGGCGGATTCGGAATTGACTGGTGGTATGGCTGCCGTTGCCGGTTTGGGGATGATTCCCGGTGTGTTCGAATGGGACGATCCGGAGATGATCATGGAGGCGGAAAAAGAACGGACAGTCCGCTTTGTCCCCTCCGACAAAGTCAATCTCTTTACAGTAACAACCCTGGTGACGGTTCCTTTGGTCGACCCTCCCGCACCGGTTCGTATCACTTATACCCAGCCTTCCGGAGGTACACTGACCGTCACCTGTGAAGCGGACGGAAAGCCGTTGCCGAGCGGAACCTTGGTCGTAGCCGGTACGGAGATACGCATTCAGGCAGTAGCTGTCGATTATTTTGCTTTGGAGAGCCTCTGTATTGGAACAGCCGACTTTACAGCCGATGCGATCAACGGAAACGGGACAGTCGTGCATGCCATGTATAGCTCCCGGGAAATCAGCGCCTCCTTCATCCGTTCTTCTTATCCGCCCGATCCCGATATTCCGGACAACCCGGATGACCCGGACAATCCTGATAATCCCGACACTCCCGACACTCCCGATAATCCGGATACTCCTGACGTCCCCGAGGTGCCTGATTATCCGGACCATACCATATGGGTACGTACGACCGGCCTGGGATCTGTTTCTCCGGAGACAGGCAAAGTGAGTCACGGCAGCGATCTTTCGTTTGAGTTCACTCCGGGCTACGGACAGCAGTTGGTGGATGTGCGATTAAACGGAAACAGTGTCGGAGCGGTATCCCGTTACTCTTTAAAGAATATAAAGGAAGATGCAACGATAGAGGCCGTATTCAGTAATATCGGTATCCCAGTTTACACGTTGACCTCCCGGACAGTCGGGAAAGGCGGATTCGTTACTCCTGCCTGTGTACGGGTAGCGGAAGGCAGTAACCATCAGTTT
Organism: Parabacteroides sp. AM58-2XD; assembly: GCF_003463685.1. NCBI lineage: Bacteria > Pseudomonadati > Bacteroidota > Bacteroidia > Bacteroidales > Tannerellaceae > Parabacteroides > Parabacteroides sp. AM58-2XD. Next base: position 3,082 of record NZ_QSDP01000018.1, on the reverse strand, counting down.
ATTGTGCATACGGAAGCAAAAGGAGCGTTGGAAAGTGTGCAGGTTGGAACGGGAGGCACCCTGAAGGCGATAGGGAAACCGTCTAGTTATATTTTCCGGAACGTGAAGGCAGACTCTGTGCTTGTCGCCACTTTCGGCATTGCTACGGCTACGGAAACAATAGTAGCTGATAGTCCCGGAAAAATATGCACTGTCGGCAACAGCCTGCATGTATATCCGGCTTCCTCATCTTCTATTCTTACAGTCTATTCAATCTCCGGTCAACTGATCCGTCAGGAATCTTTATCCGGCAACACAGTGATCCGCACCTTACCGTCCGGTCTCTACATCGCCGAATTAAAAGACGGTAACCTGCTTGTCAGACAGAAGATATGGATTGGTAAATGAAAATAGAGGAGCCAATATAAGAAAAAATTGAACAATCTCGTTCCCGTGTCAAGCACGGGGACAGGATAGTTCAATTTTGATAAATTCTGAACCAACAGTTACCCCTCATTATCCTATTGCCTCTTTGTTAAAATCACTACATCTAGTGATTGATCGCCTTGTTTCTTTCCTGTTCCTTTGCAATCGTAATTACTAATAGTGAAAATACGATGAAACAACGCTACTTGTTTGTTCTGATTGCAGGGACTGTCTTTGGATTACAACCGTTGATGGCTGATGAAGTAAAAGTGAATGTGAATGAAAATGACACCATCAAGACGTATAATATCGATGAGGTCATTATAACATCTTCTACAAAGGAAACGAATGACTTACGGTTATTGCCCGGTTCTGTTTCCATCCTTTCCCCCCAAGCGATATCAGGACGTCAGATCGATGCGTTGAAAGATATCAGTTCGTTTGTTCCCAACCTGTATATGCCGGATTACGGCTCCAAAATGACTTCGGCTATTTATATCCGCGGTATCGGTGCACGAAGCAGCGGACAGTCGATCGGACTTTATGTCGATAATGTGCCGTACCTGGATAAGAGTACCTTTGATTTTGAATTGAATGATATACAGCGCATGGAAGTGTTGCGTGGTCCGCAGGGTACTTTGTATGGCCGTAATGCGATGGGAGGGATTGTGAATATTTATACATTGTCACCCTTCAATTATCAGGGAACGAAGTTTTCGATGTCGACGGGCAACTATGGTGCCTCTAAGATCAAAGCGTCCCATTATCGAAAACTGAGCGAGCACGTAGGTATTTCCCTTAGCGGTTACTACGACAGGAATGACGGTTTTTTCATGAACGAATATTCCGATACGAAGGCAGATAAGGAGAAGTCTGCCGGTGGACGCTTTAAACTGGATTGGCTGATCAATCCGGCAATGAAACTGCAATATGCATTCAATTATGATTATGTCGACCAGGGTGCTTTCCCTTACGGACAATATAACAGGGAGACAGGAAAGGTGGAACCTGTACGCATAAATGATCCCAGCACCTATTGGCGGCGGATGCTGAATAACAGCATTTATTATGAGTGGAAAACGGATAAATTCCTACTGTCCTCTACCACCGCCTACCAGTATCTGAAAGACGATATGAAGATGGACCAGGATTATACGGAGAAGTCTATTTTCACACTGAACCAGCAGCAAAAGCAATATGCTTGGAGTGAAGAGGTGGCGATCCGGTCGAATCACCAGAAGAATTATCAATGGAGCTTCGGTGCATACGGCTTTTATAATAGCCTGAAAACAGATGGCCCGGTGATGTTTAAGGAGGATGGTCTGAAAGATGTCTTGCAGAAAGCCTTTGATGATCTAGTGGCTGGTAGCCCCAAGGCTCCGCAATTGACCGTATACGGTGATGATAAGAATCAGATTTATTTCCCCGGATATTTTGAAACGCCGACATTCGGTTTTGCTGTCTTCCACCAGTCCACTTATAACAACTTATTTACGGACGGGCTGTCTGTAACGGCAGGTATCCGGCTGGATTATGAAAAGGCAAAGCTGAATTACGACTCTTCGGTAGATAGTATGAAGATAGGTGTATCTATGGGAGGACGTCCAATGGGTGTTCTGCCTGTCGAGACAAGATTGGAAGGTAAAACATCGCAGGACTTTTTGCAGGTGCTGCCTAAGGTATCAGTGAGGTATCAATGTTCGCCGGGTACGTTTACGTATGTGTCGGTTGCCAAAGGGTATAAGACGGGAGGCTACAATGTGCAGATGTTTGGAGACCTGGTGCAGGAGTATGCCCGGTATGACCTGATGTCGAAGTTTATGCCCAACGAAGCAAAGAAGCCGGCAGAGGTGGAAGATGTGGCTGCCTATAAACCGGAGCACAGCTGGAATTATGAAATGGGCATCCGCAGCGAATTGATCAAGGACCGTCTGCATGCCGAACTGACGCTTTTTTATATGGATATTCAGGATATCCAGTTGACGACATTTGCCAAAGGGGGAAGCGGACGCATGATCACCAATGGAAGCAAGGCCGACAGTTATGGGGTGGAGGTAAGCCTTCGCAGCCGTATTGCCGAGGGCCTGACAGCTGATTTGAATTATGGTTTCACCCGTGCTACCTTCCGCGATTATAAGACGTTGGATAAAAACGAAACGGAGATAAATTATAAGGATAACTTCATCCCGTACACTCCGCGTCACACCGTCAGTCTGGGATTGAACTATACCAAACTGTTGCGGAACAGTTGGCTCGACCAGTTTACCGCTTCCGTCCAGTATGCCGGAGCCGGGAAGATCTTTTGGACCGAAAAGAACGATATCAGTCAGGACTTTTACGGTGTGTTGAATGGCAAAGTGGGAGTACGTAAGGGAATTGTGAACCTGAATATATGGAGCCGCAATATGACTGACACTGACTACCAGGCATTTTATTTCGAATCATTCGATAATTCATTTATACAAAAAGGCAAACCATTCCAGATCGGGGCGGAAGTGGCTGTAACGTTTTAAATTCAGTATTGATCAGGATTGAACTATCCTATCATCAACCTCACTTGACTATTACAGGTCTATTTGCCGTCTGCTTTAGCTGACGGACTAGTAAAGAATCTATCTCTTTGGACTTTAGTCCCATTTCTTAAAGCTTTCTATCTGAGAGAAATGTGGCTAAAGCC